>CAZUCI010000041.1:0-27510 GCA_964619485.1 uncultured Lachnospiraceae bacterium | reverse complement strand
ATCTCAATCGTAAAAGATACCCCGGGCATTACCAGAGACCGTATTTATGCGGATGTAACCTGGCTGACCCATAACTTTACATTGATTGATACCGGTGGAATTGAGCCGGACAGTAAGGATATTATTCTGTCTCAGATGAGAGAGCAGGCACAGATTGCCATTGATACGGCTGATGTCATTATGTTTATGGTTGATGTCAAGCAGGGACTGGTAGATGCAGATGCAAAGGTTGCAGATATGCTTAGAAGATCCCATAAGCCGGTGCTTCTTGTTGTAAATAAGGTGGATAATTTCCAGAAGATGATGGCGGATGTCTATGAATTTTACAACCTTGGTATTGGAGAGCCTTATGCCATTTCCGCAGCAAACCAGATGGGAATCGGAGATCTTTTGGACGAGGTTGTTGCACTGTTTCCTGAGGGCGCCGAGGAAGTGGAAGAGGACGAGAGACCAAAGATTGCAATCGTTGGAAAACCAAATGTTGGAAAGAGCTCCATCATCAATAAGCTGATTGGTGAGAAGAGGCTGATTGTATCTGATATTGCAGGAACAACAAGAGATGCGGTAGACACACCGGTTATGTCCCATGGCAAAGAATATGTATTTATCGATACAGCCGGATTACGCAGAAAGAACAAGATTAAAGAAGAGCTTGAGAGATACATGATTGTCCGCACGGTCAGTGCAGTTGAAAGAGCTGATGTTGTCGTGCTGGTGATTGATGCGGTTGAGGGTGTAACAGAGCAGGATGCCAAAATTGCCGGTATTGCCCATGAGCGTGGAAAAGGCGTAATTATTGCAGTAAACAAATGGGATGCTGTTCCGGATAAGAATGATAAATCTATTTACCGTTTTTCGGAAAAGGTGAGAAATATCCTCTCCTATATGCCATATGCGGAGATTATTTATATTTCAGCATTGACAGGACAGCGTCTGAATAAGCTGTATGAGACCATAGATATGGTTATTGAAAATCAGTCACTCCGTGTGGCAACAGGCGTATTAAATGAAATTATGACAGAAGCCGTTGCATTACAGCAGCCACCGTCAGATAAAGGAAAAAGACTGAAGCTTTACTATATTACGCAGGTTTCTGTTAAGCCACCGACTTTTGTCATTTTTGTAAATGATAAAGAACTCATGCATTTTTCATACACTAGATATATTGAGAATAAGATACGTGATACCTTTGGATTCAAAGGAACACCACTTCATTTCATTATCAGGGAAAGAAATGATGGAGATACTAAATAGAAAAGAGGAATTATCATGATTCGACTGGTTTGTCTGGTCATTGGTTATTGTTTTGGTCTGTTTCAGACAGCATTTATTTATGGTAAGCTTCATGGAATTGATATCAGAGAGCACGGGAGTGGTAACGCGGGAACCACCAATGCACTGCGTGTTCTTGGAAAAAAAGCAGGATTGATTGTTTTTCTGGGAGACGGCTTAAAAACGGTTTTTGCCATGCTGGCAGTTCAATTGCTTTTTGCAGAAACGCATTCAGATATGGCGGAGCTGATGCGAATATATGCCGGTGCCGGTGCTATCCTGGGACATAATTTCCCTTTTTATATGAAGTTTAAGGGTGGAAAAGGAATTGCAGCAACGGGCGGTATGTGTCTTGGTATGAGTGTACCTGTGGTACTTTCAGCGGCAATCACCTTCTTTACAGTCTTTTTCACCACACATTATGTTTCACTTGGATCGTTGTGTATGTATGTGGCATTTGTGGTTTCTCTCATCGTTATGGGACAGACAGGACACATTGCCATGCCGCAGGCATATTGCTATGAGATGTATATCATTGCGATTCTGTTAGCTGTTATGGCGTTCTACAGACATCGTGCAAATATTGGCCGACTGGTTCATGGAAATGAGAGAAAGACCTATCTGACCAAAAAGAACAAGGAGGATTAACAATGGCAAATTTTAGTGTAATCGGAGCAGGAAGCTGGGGAACAGCGATTTCAAGAGTTCTGGCTTTGAACGGAAACAATGTGACAGTTTGGTCCATTATGGAGGATGAAATTCAGATGCTGTCTGAAAATCATGAGCATCTCAGTAAGCTTCCAGGAGTAAAGCTGCCGGAGAGTATTGAATATACAACGGATTTGGAAAAGGCAATCAAAGGAAAGGATATGCTTGTTTTGGCAGTTCCTTCCCCCTTTACAAGAAGCACCTCAAAATCCATGAAGCCTTTTGTTGAGGATGGTCAGCTGATTGTCAATGTGGCAAAAGGAATTGAGGATGTTACCTACATGACCCTGACAGATATTATTAAGCAGGAGGTTCCACAGGCAACGGTTGCTGTTTTGTCCGGACCATCCCATGCGGAGGAGGTTGGTAAGGATATGCCAACTACGCTGGTGGCCGGTGCTGACAAAAAAGAAACGGCAGAATATATCCAGAATGCTTTTATGTGTGATTTTATCCGCGTGTATACCAGCCCGGATGTGCTGGGGATTGAGCTTGGAGGAGCATTGAAAAATGTGGTTGCCCTTGCAGCTGGAATCGCTGATGGACTGGGATGCGGTGATAATACAAAGGCGGCTCTTATCACAAGAGGAATCGCTGAAATAGCAAGACTTGGAGTTGCCATGGGTGGAAAGCTTGAATCCTTCACAGGACTTACGGGAATCGGAGATTTGATTGTCACCTGTTCCTCCATGCATTCCAGAAACAGACGGGCAGGAATGCTTATCGGTCAGGGAAAAACCATGAAAGAAGCCATGGATGAGGTACAGCAGATTGTGGAAGGCGTCTATTCAGCAAAGGCTGCAGAAGGCCTTTCCAAAAAATATCAGATTGCCATGCCGATTGTTGACGAGGTAAATGAGATTTTGTTTGCAGATAAGCCTGCATCCGATGCGGTAAAGGACCTGATGTTCCGTGATAAAAAATCAGAAGCAAATTCCTTAAGCTGGGAAGCGTAGAACACGGTCCATATACTCTTTGGATCCTGCATTGTGAAGTACATTATATGAAATTGAAAGCGCCAGGGAATCCGTTTGCCTTGGGAAGCGGAGCCTGGCGTTTGGAGTATCTTTATGAATAAAGAAAATACCTGGCATAGAGAATATGCCAAGAAGACAAAGAAATTTTCCATAAGGAATAAAATTCTGCTGGTGGCCTTTGTCGCTGCAGCACCTTTCCTTGTTCTGGTAATTTATCTTTTGTTTTCCATGAAAAATTACAGCGACACCTACAACTCCATTGTGGGAAATATGACTGTTGCAAACAACTACAATCTGAATTTTAAGGAAGAAATGGACGAAAGTCTTTACAAGCTGGTAGTTGGTTATGTTACATTTGATAATATTGATGAGGATGAGTCCCTAAAGGATCCTTACATATTGATTGATGAGCTTCGCAATGAGTTTACCAGACTGATGGATATCACCACTGAGTCTGAGAGCAAGGTCTGGCTGAAGAGCCTTTTGCGTAATATTGATACGCTGGAAAAGAGAGTGGCTGATATTGAAGCCAGTGTCCGTGCCGGTGGAAACTATAATGAAAATATTGAGATGCTTGACAACAATATTTACATTTTGACCGAGCTGATTCAGGATGATATTCAGTATTATATTTATTATCAGACAAAAAGCATGGAGGCCGTCTCCACAGACTTAAGAGATCAGGTCAGCCAGTTTGTTGTAATCTGCAGTATCATAAGCGTGATTTTACTGTTGTTTGTCATTTTTGCAACCGCACTTATTTCGCTGGGCATTCTCAGGCCGCTCCAGGAGCTGTTTCATGCCACAGAGAAGGTGGCGAATGGTGATTTCAGTGCCCGGGCAAGGGTGAAATCGGGAAGTGAAATTGCTGTACTTGCGGATGGCTTTAACAATATGGCTGAGAATATGCAGTTTTTGATTGATCAGGTCAAGGAGGATGAGCGGAAGATGCGGAGAGCGGACCTTCGTCTCCTGCAGGAACAGATTAACCCACACTTCCTTTACAACACGCTGGATACCATTGTCTGGCTGATTGAAAGCAATAAAAGTGATCAGGCTTCCAATATGGTAGTTACGCTTTCTGATTTTTTCCGTCTAGTATTAAGTGGAGGAAAGGAATTTATCTCCATCAGGGAAGAGGAGGAGCATATCAGCAGCTATTTGAAAATCCAGGAGGTGCGTTATCATGACATTCTGGAATATGACATTCAGCTGGATAAGGTTATCTATGATTATCAGATTTTGAAGCTTACCATTCAGCCGCTGGTAGAAAATGCACTTTATCATGGAATCAAATATAAAAGGGCAAAGGGCTATATTCATATTCATGGAGAAAAGCAGGGTGATGTGATTTATATCACTGTCCGTGATAATGGAGCGGGCATGGATGAGGAAGAGCTCAGGCGTCTTCAGGCTGAGATCGCAAGACCTTCCCAGGAGAGAGAGAAGGGCTTCGGACTTGCCAATGTGAATGAGCGTATTCAGATGCATTTTGGACCTGAATATGGTATGAAAATTTCTTCACAGAAAGGAAAGGGAACCACAGTGGAAATTGTGATACCGGCCATTCGTGTGGAGCATAAACGGGATGAACAGAATGAATAAGTATAAAAAAAATAATATAAAATACCTGTTTTTTCTTTTTTTACTGCTTGCGCTGACGGTTACAGGCTGCGGAAGAACCTTTCAGACGGAAGAAGCTATGGAAATAACAGAGGAAACTGACCGAAGTGATAAGACAATTGTAGTTGGTGTATCCCAGGTTGGAAGTGAATCGGTCTGGAGAACTGCCAATTCAAATTCCATTCAGAGGGTGTTCACACAGGAAAAGGGATATTTTCTGATTTTTGAGAATGCGAGACAAAAGCAGGAAAATCAGATTAAAGCCATTCGAAGCTTTATTTCGCAGCAGGTGGACTATATTGTGTTTTCACCGATTACGGAGGACGGTTGGGATACTGTTCTTCAGGAGGCAAAGGATGCACATATTCCTGTTATTTTAATGGACCGTCAAATCAATGTGGAGGATTCTTCCCTTTATACCGCATGGGTTGGCTCAGACTTCTTTACAGAGGGAAAAAATGCTGCCTACTGGCTTGCTGAGGAAGAAGAAAAAAAGAATGCTGAGGAAGAGGAGGTCAATATTGTTGTGCTTCAGGGAACAAGTGGCGCAACCTCTGAGATTGGACGTACCCATGGCTTTAATTCAGTGGCCAAGCAGCATGATAACTGGAACATTTTAGAGCAGGTGGATGCAGACTATACAACAGCCAAGGGCAAAGAGGAAATGGAACGACTTTTACGCAAATATCCTGATATTGATGTTGTGGTATCTCAGAATGATGACATGACTTTTGGTGCTTTGGAGGCAATTTGGGCAGCCGGCAAAACAACCGGAATAAACGGAGAAATTACAGTGATTTCCTTTGATGCTGTAAAAGCGGCACTTTTGAAGGTTAAGGATGGAAGCATTAATGTGGATGTGGAGTGCAATCCGGAGCAGGGACCTGCGGTGGAACAGATTATTCAGGATCTTCAGAATGGAAAAAGGGTTGAGAAAGAAAATTATATAGAGGAAAAGATTTTTACCAGTCAAAATGTAGAACAGTATCTTGATGAAAGAACCTATTAGGAGAAAAATATGATTTCAATTTTTTTAGTAGAAGATGAAAGTGTAATTCGAGAAGGCTTGCGCGATAATATCCCGTGGGAACAGTATGGATATAAATTCGTGGGAGAAGCGGCAGATGGAGAAATGGCCTTGCCTCTCATTAGGAAAACGCATCCTGATGTTTTGATTACGGACATCAAAATGCCGTTCATGGATGGTCTGTCGTTGAGCAAGGTAGTCAATGCGGAATTTCCCAAGACGAAAATAATTATTATCAGTGGCTATGACGATTTTGAATATGCAAGGGAAGCGATTGCGGTAGGCGCAGAGCAGTACCTTTTAAAGCCTATCACCAAACTGAAATTGAAAAACACATTGCTGGAATTAAAGGAAAAGATTGAAAAGGACCGTGAGCAGAGCGATTATCAGGTTCAGTTCCAGAATGAAATGCATGAGTATGAGCAATTTTCCAGAAGACGATTTTTTGAAAAAGTGCTGGAGGGTGAGCTTTCTGTAAAGGAAATCTACGAAGAGGCGGCAAAGCAATCCATTGAGCTGAATGCATCAAGCTACAATCTGCTTTTCTTTTACATGCAGGAAAAGGCGGAGGTACTGTCTGATGAGGAGCTGCAGAAGCTTTTGTGGAGGCAGGAGGAGGCACTCCATTTCTTCCTGTGCCATTCCCAGTATGTACTGTTTCGATGGAATGTGAACAGCTATGCCATTTTGATTAAATCAGACAGAGATGATATTAAGGAGCTTACGGACAAAGCGATTGAGCATATTACGACCTTTGGAAAAGCCGAGGAACGGCGCTTATCCTGGTATATAGCGGTGGGAACACCAGTGGAACGACTGAGCCAGCTGCCGGAATGTTATCAAAAAACAAGCCATTTTTTTGCCTATCGTTTTATGCTTCCTGAATTACGGGTTCTTTCAGAAGAGACGCTGGCAGATTATTTAGTTGGTCAGGAGGATAAAAATATCAAAGGGGTAGAGTCTGCAAAGATGGACCCTGAGATAATAAAGGATTTTCTCAGCCGTGGAGATGGAAATGAAATTCATGATTTTGTGGAATCCTATCTGAATTCTATCAGAGAACCATTGGAGTCCAGAATGTTCCGTGATTATGTGCTGTTAAATATCCGATTCTCGGTTGCAGGTTTTTTGGAGGCTCTGGGAACAGAGAGGGAGGATTATATAGACCAGATGGAAGAAAGCTTTCAAAATGCAGGCAGTCAGTTTCAGGAAATCTTTGATTACTTTGTAAGAATGCTGCGCATTGCAATTTCCATCAGAGACAGGGAGAGCGATTACCAGAGTGGAAAGACTCTGCGTCAGGCCACAAAATACATAGACGAGAACTATTTCCTTGATTCTATTTCCCTTAACAGTGTTGCTGAGGAGGTAAAGGTAAGCCCCAATTATCTCAGTGCAATTTTCAGTCAGCAGATGCAGAAGACCTTTATTGAGTATGTGACTGGAAAACGAATGGAGAAGGCTCGTAAGCTTTTAAAGAGTACAGATAAATCCTCCAATGAAATATCTCTGGAGGTTGGCTACAAGGACCCGCATTATTTCAGCTTTGTCTTCAAAAAGACCCAGGGATGCAGTCCGAGAGACTATCGAAACAGTAAAAAGTAATTCAGTTAAAATTTGGAGAAGAGGTACTTTGCTTCTCATTCAGTTCCCAAGGGACTTCCTGTGATAAAACAGGAAGTCCTTTTATTTTTCGCAACATGGAATTTGCCGCCATTTTGCCCATGATATGAGGCTCGTGGGAGAGCGTCGTCACAGAGAGAAGCTCGGAGTTACTCAAATAGGTATTGTCGAAGGCCGCGATAGCCATGTCCTCGGGCAGATGATAGCCCAAAAGATGCAGCTCCTTAATCAGCCAGTAGGCAATTTCGTCATTATAACAGACAACAGCTGTACAATGCTTTAAAGAGTCCATCACAATTTTCTTTAAAAAGTCTGTGTTCATTGCCTGCTTGCTCTGTACAAGCTCCTGGGACGAGAACCAGGAAACAAAAGAATCCGGAACAGAGAGACCATTCCTTTGCATAGCCTCAAAGTATCCCTGAAATCGTTCATGTCCCTGGATATCATCCACCTTAAAGATGCCGCCGATGGCAGTGTGCCCGTGCTGAATCAGGTGATTGGTCAAAAGAGCGGCACCGGCTCTGTTGTCATCCTTTATATAAGAAGTGTCCCCTGATAAATTATAATTACCATACAAAAAGACTATTTTAACATCCTGCTCCATCAGTCTTTGATAAAGATCAAGGTTGGGATTGGGAAGGGCACTTTTACAACCCTCCACAATAAGTCCTCTGGGAGGAGACGACAGAAGGCTTGAGAGGATTTCACGCTCATGAAAGGTGCTGCTTGAGGTCACATGGGTTTGCATGGAAAAGCCTGCCTGGGTCAATACCTTTTGAATATCCTCCAGAACACCGGGGTAAATATATTCCTGATCATCGGAGATGAGTACTCCAATTCTGTTTTTCTCAGGGAAAACCATGTGCCCGGTAATAAAGGAGCCACTTCCCTGTCTGCGTTCGATAAGTCCCTTTTCTTCTATTATAGAGAGAGACAATCGAACAGTCTGCCGACTGACATGGTACCGTGCACAGAGCTCTTTTTCTGTTGGAAGCTTTTCAATTCCGTTTTTTATGTTGAATTCAATCAGCTGCGTCAAACGTTCCACCAGCCATTTGTACTTAATTGCCATAGACTTTTCTCCTAAATCATAAAAATATCTTCTAAAGTTTATATTTATTTTATATCTGGCTCTGTTTTTAACAGTAAAAAATCACACCTAAATCATAAAAAAACATACTTTTTTCAAAAAAAGGTAAAAAAGACAAATACAAAAAATGAAAAAAATGCTTAAAATAACATGTATTTCATATCAAATCATAAGTTTTCGTTTCTTTTTCTTAAAATATTACAACAAGAATAAAATTTGTACTGTTTTTATATTTTACCACGATAGATTTGTATTGTAAACAAGTCACAAACAGCAAAAAATGGGGATTAATCAGATTGCGAAAGGGGTTGCGCGATGGTATTGTTATGTCACAGGGAAAAACAAATCCCCGAAACCAAATAAATGGGAGGAAACGAAATGAAGAAAAAGATTATTTCATTGTTAATGGCATCCTTAATGGTAGCAAGCCTTGTTGGATGCGGTAACAGCACAAGCGAGCCAGCAGCTACCACAGAGGCACCTGCAGCAACAGAGGAGACAGCAGAGGAACCTGCAGCAGATGATGCAGCAGCTACAGAAGAAGCTGAAGCTCCAGCAGCAAGCGGAGACCTGATCAAAGTTGGTATTATCAACAACGATCCTAATGAGTCTGGATACCGTACAGCAAATGACAAAGACATGAAAGAAACATTTACAGAAGAGAATGGTTACGAAGCTTCCTTCGCATACAGCCTGAAAAACGATGAGCAGATTACAGCAGCTCAGAAGTTCATCCAGGACGGTGTTGATTACCTTCTCCTTTCAGCAGCTGATACAGCTGGTTGGGATTCTGTATTAAAAGATGCACAGGATGCTGGCATCAGAGTTATCTTATTCGACCGTACAATCGATGCTGACGAAAGCTTATATGAAGCTTCTATCGTATCCGATATGGCTAAAGAAGGCGAGACAGCAGCTAACTGGTTAAAAGATCAGGCACTTAGCGAGTACAACATCATCCACATTCAGGGTGTTATGGGATCTGCAGCTCAGAAGGGTCGTTCCGGAGCATTAGATGACATGGCAAAAGCTGAAGGCTGGAACATTGTTACACAGCAGACAGCAGAGTGGAATGCAGAAAAAGCACAGCAGATCGTTCAGTCCGTTATCGATGCTGGAACATCATTCAACGTAATCTACGCTGAGAACGATGATATGGCTAAAGGTGCTGTAGCAGCATTAGACAAAGCAAACATCTCTCATGGTGTTGGCAAAGACGTAATCGTTATGGGTTATGACTGCAACGCTTGGGCATTAGAAGAACTGTTAGCTCAGAACTGGAACTATGATGGACAGTGCAATCCTTTCCAGGCTTCTTACATCAGCGACATCATCACAAAATTACAGAATGGTGAGACAATCGATGAGAAGACAATCATCATGGATGAGAAGGGCTTTGACGCTACAACTATTACACAGGATGACGTTGACAAATACGGAATCTAATATTTAACCAAGAAAAAGAAAAAAGTTAAGATAGAGCGCGGCAAGCGTCGATCAACCGTACGCAAGCCGCGCTTTTTCTCTAAAAATGTGAAGGAGTGAAACCTGGTGAAAGATAAATCTGTATTGGAAATGAGAAATATATACAAAAGCTTTCCCGGAGTTCGTGCTCTTCAGGGCGTAGACTTTACCTTATGTGAAGGTGAAATCCATGCATTGATGGGTGAGAACGGTGCAGGAAAATCTACTTTGATTAAAGTACTCACAGGAGTATATGGAAAAGATGACGGAGAGATTTTCTTAAAGGGATTGGATAAAGCGGCAGTGATTAAATCTCCTCAGGATGCACAAAGACTTGGAATCAGTACGGTATATCAGGAAATTACCCTATGCCCGAATCTTTCTGTAGCTGAGAATATGTACATAGGAAGAGGAAATGGTCTGTCGGTAAATTGGAAAGACATGAACAAAGCAGCAGATAAGCTGCTGAAATCTTTGGATATACCTGCAAAAGCAACACAACAGCTTTCAAGCTGCTCCATCGCTATTCAGCAGATGGTTGCAATTGCAAGAGCAGTAGATATGGATTGTAAGGTTCTTATCTTAGATGAGCCTACCTCATCACTGGATGATCAGGAAGTTGAAAAGTTGTTTGGATTGATGAAGGATTTGAAGGCCAGAGGCGTTGGTATCATTTTCGTTACTCATTTCCTGGATCAGGTTTATGAGGTCTGTGATAAGATTACTGTTTTACGAGATAGTAAACTGGTTGGAGAATATGAAATCAAAGATCTTCCAAGAGTTAAGCTTGTTTCCAAGATGCTTGGAAAAGAGCTGGATGATGTTTCCAGTATCCGTAGTGAGAATGAAATCTATAAAGGAGACGATGCAAATCAGTCTGTATTTGAAGCAGAGAGTCTTCAGAGCAACGCTGGTATTAAATCCTTTGATTTCTTTATTAAGAAGGGTGAAGTTAATGGCTTTACCGGTCTTCTTGGATCTGGACGAAGCGAATGCGTTCGTGCAATCTTCGGTGCAGATAAGGTAATCGGTGGTACAGTACGTAAATATGGCATGAAGGTTAAAATCAATAAACCTCTTGATGCCATGAAGGCTGGTATCGCGTACCTTCCAGAGGATCGTAAGGATGATGGTATTGTCGGAGATCTTTCCGTAAGAGAGAATATTATCCTGGCATTACAGGTACTTCGTGGATTCTTCAGACCTTTTACAAAGGCAGAGGCTAATAAATTTGCTGATGAATATATTAAACTGCTGGAGATCAAGACAGCTTCCGCAGATACACCAATCAAATCATTATCAGGTGGAAATCAGCAGAAATGTATTTTAGCAAGATGGTTACTTACACATCCTGAATACTTAATCTTAGATGAGCCTACACGTGGTATTGATGTCGGAACCAAGATTGAAATTCAGAAATTAGTGCTTAAGCTTGCTTCAGAAGGCATGAGCGTAACCTTTATTTCTTCCGAGACAGATGAAATGCTTCGTACCTGCTCCCGTCTGATTGTTATGAGAGACAGAAAAGTAGTAGGAGAGCTTTCAGGAGATGAATTAACTCAGGCTATGATCATGAACACAATTGCCGGAGGTGAAGAAGATGCAGACTAAAACAAAAACAGCAGGTGGAGCAAATTTCTTTTCCAACCTGTTAAGAAAACAGATTTTCATTCCTATTGCAGCATTACTTTTGTTAGCAATATTTAACTTAATTACAGATCCATCCTTCTTTAAAATTACATTAGGCTATAACAGCCTGGGTGATCCGGTACTTTCCGGATATCTTATGACAATTTTAGATTATGGTTCAGAGCTTGCAATTCTTGCTATTGGTATGACGCTTGTAACAGCAGCTACCGGCGGACAGGATATCAGTGTTGGCGCTGCAATCGCAATTGCAGGCAGCGTGGTATTAAGAGTTCTGTGTGGAACAAACTCCAGACCGGATACCTTACAGGCACCAATCATTGTTGCTTTCCTGGTCAGCTGTGTTGTAGCTATGTTATTTGGAGCCTTCAATGGTGTATTAGTAGCTATCTTTAAGATTCAGCCAATGGTTGCAACCCTGATTCTGTTTACAGCAGGACGTTCCATTGCAGCCTGGATTAACAACAATGAACTTCCAATCGTAAGTGATGCTTCCTTCTCTGTGTTTGGTGGATTTATTCCGGGCATTCCAATCCCGACACCATTCTTCATTGCACTGGCATGTATGATTGTGACAGCATTGGTACTTCGTTTTACAAACCTTGGATTATATACAAAGGCAGTTGGTATTAATGAAAATTCTTCCAGACTGAATGGTTTAAATCCAACATTTATTAAATTTTTAACCTTCGTTATCTTAGGATTATTTGTTGCTGTTGCAGCATTAATCAAGGTTAGCCGTCTTTCCTCTATCAATTACTCTGTAATTGCAAAGGATATTGAAATGGATGCCATCCTTGCTGTTGCTCTTGGTGGAAACTCCTTAAGTGGTGGTAAGTTCAATATGACAGCATCTATTTTAGGAGCTTATGTTATTCAGTTCCTGACAACAACCTTATACAAATTCAATGTATCATCTGATGCACTTTCTGCATACAAAGCAGTAGTTGTTATCGCTTTAGTAGTATTCAGTGCACCTGTAGTAAGAGAGAAAGTTGGATCTTTTACAAAAAAATTAAAACTCCGTAATGCAAAGGAGGTAGGCTGATATGGAAACCAAAAATAAAAAGAAGTTTTCTTTAAAACACATGACAGATACCAATCTTTTGCTTAGCATTACCATTGTTGTATTCTTTGCCATGTATATCGGGGCAATAATTTTCCAGGGTGCTGGATTCTTAAAACCTCAGACATTTTTTAACATTTTAAATGCACAGGCAGCTTTGATTATCACGGCTTGTGGAATGAGTTTGGTCATGATTACCGGTGGAATTGATATTTCAGTCGGTGGTGTAGTTGCATTAGTCAGCATGAGCTGTGCAGTATACCTGGATTACCAGGGCGGAAATGTATTTGTTTCCTTACTGATTGCTTTGGCAATTGGTCTTGCCTTCGGTGCAGTACAGGGATTCCTGGTAGCTTACCTGGACATTCAGCCATTCATCGTTACTTTGGCAGGTATGTTCTTTGCAAGAGGTATGACAACAATCGTTCATACCAATCCTTTCAACGTTGCCAATGAGAATTTTGTAGCATTGAAAGATACCCGTATCACAGTTCCTGGACTTGGTTCTGTTAACAAGCTTGGAAAATATGTTCCAGCCTATGTTGAAATCGGTGTAATCGTTGCAATTTTATTAGTAATCATCTTGTTCTGCGTACTTCGCTGGAGCAAGCTTGGACGTAACTTCTATGCAGTTGGTGGAAATAAGCAGAGTGCTTTAATGCTTGGTATCAATGTAAAGAGAACCAAATTCTTATCCCATTTAATCTGTGGTCTTTTAGCAGGTATTGCAGGATATGTTTACTTCTTACATGTTGGTTCCGGTTCAGCATCCCATGCAAGTGGAATGGAAATGAACGCGATTGCTTCTTCCATTATCGGTGGAACAATGTTAACAGGTGGTGTTGGAAATATTATCGGAACCTTATTCGGTGTTCTTTCCTTAAGTACCATTCAGAATATCGTATCCTCCGCAGGTCTGGATCAGGCCTGGTGGACAGGAATTACAATTGCAGCAATGCTTTGCCTGTTCTTAGTAGTTCAGAGTATTGTTATGGCTCGTAAAAAGAAAAGCGAGTAATTTATTATAACAATCGTACCAAAGAGAAATCATTACAAAAGAGAAATTGTTACCAAAGAGAAATCATTGCAAAAGAAAAATTGTTACCAAAGATAAAATATTAAGTTGATGAACAATGTTCCGAGTGGAACAAAAAAATAAAAGGAACTCAGAGATGGGTTCCTTTTTCAAAAAGTTAAAAAGCGGCATCAGGATGTTGCCGCCAAATCAGGAGGAAAATCAACGTGAAAAATTATAAGTTTTGGTTCTGCACCGGTTCCCAGGATCTGTATGGAGACGAGTGTCTTAAAAAAGTAGCAGAGCATTCTGCAAAAATTGTAGAGGGGCTGAATGCATCTGGAAATCTTCCCTTTGAAGTAGTTTTAAAGCCAACCTTAATCAGTCAGGCTTCTATTCGTAAAACCTTTAACGATGCCAACAATGATGAGGAATGTGCAGGCGTAATCACATGGATGCATACATTTTCCCCTGCAAAAATGTGGATTTTAGGATTAAAAGAATATAAAAAACCTTTATGTCATCTTCATACACAGTTTAATGAAGAGCTTCCTTATGATACCATTGATATGGACTTCATGAATGAGAACCAGTCTGCACATGGAGACCGCGAATACGGTCATATTGTAAGCCGTATGGGTATTGAGAGAAAGATTATCGTGGGTCACTGGGCTAATGACAGCATTCAGAAACAGCTTGGTGCATGGATGCGTACAGCAATCGGTGTTGTAGAATCCTCCCATATCAGAGTCTGCCGTTTTGGTGACAACATGAATAATGTTGCCGTAACAGAAGGCGATAAAGTAGAGGCTCAGATTAAATTTGGCTGGGAAATTGATCATTACTGTGTCAACGACCTTGTTGAATATGTGAATGCCGTATCAGCCGGGGATGTTGATGCTCTTATGGATGAGTATTATAGCAAATATAAAATTATCGACGAGGGCAGAGACCTTGATGAATTCAAAAAACATGTCCGTGTTCAGGCTCAGCAGGAGATTGGAATTGAAAAATTCCTGGTAGATAACAACTATCAGGCAGTAGTTACACACTTCGGTATGCTTGGTGGATTACAGCAGCTTCCAGGTCTTTCCATCCAGAGACTGATGGAAAAAGGCTATGGATTTGGAGCAGAAGGTGACTGGAAAGTCGCTGCCATGGTTCGTATGATGAAACTGATGACTCAGGATATGAAGGATGCCAAGGGAACTTCCATGATGGAAGATTACACCTACAACCTGGTTCCTGGAAAAGAAGGTATTTTACAGGCTCATATGCTGGAGGTTTGCCCATCTGTTGCTGATGGAGAAGTGGGAATCAAGGTTTGTCCGTTATCCATGGGTAACCGCGAAGATCCAGCCCGTCTGGTATTTACATCCAAAACCGGTCCTGCCGTTGCCTGCTCACTGGTTGACATGGGAACACGTTTCCGTCTTTTAATCAATGCAGTTGACTGTAAGAAGGTGGAGAAACCAATGCCTAAGCTCCCTGTTGGAACAGCTTTCTGGACTCCAAGACCAAATCTGGAAGTTGGTGCAACCGCTTGGATTCTTGCCGGTGGTGCTCATCATACAGCATTTTCCTATGATTTAAGTGTTGCTCAGATGGAAGACTGGGCTGCAGCAATGGGAATTGAAAGTGTTGTAATTGATGAAAATACTACTATCCGTGATTTCAAAAATGAGTTAAGATGGAATGAAGCAGCCTACAAATTTTAGATTGAAATGAATATGTCAGCTTTCTGTACAGGAGAGCTGACATAAAAACGTTGATTTTCATATAGGAGGAATTAGATGAACGCAAAAGAGTTAATTGAAAGTGGAAAATCCATTCTGGGTATCGAATTTGGTTCCACAAGAATTAAAGCTGTCCTTGTTGATGAAGCTGGTGCGCCTTTAGCATCTGGTGGACATGGATGGGAGAACCGTTTTGAGGATGGAGTATGGACCTATACCTTAAATGACATTTTTGATGGTTTAAGAGACTGCTATCAGGATTTATGTAAGGAAGTAAAAGAAAAATATGATGCAGAGATTACAAGCTTTGCATCCATGGGCTTTTCCGCTATGATGCATGGTTACCTTGCATTTAACGAGAAGGAAGAATTACTGGTTCCTTTCCGTACCTGGAGAAATACCATTACAGAAGAAGCAGCAGAGAAGCTGACCAGGGAATTTGATTACAATATTCCACAGCGTTGGAGCATTTCTCATCTGTATCAGGCAATTCTGAACAAAGAAGAGCATGTAAAGGATGTAACATTCTTCACAACACTTGCCGGCTTTGTACATTGGAAACTGACCGGAGAGAAGGTACTCGGTGTAGGTGATGCATCCGGTATGTTCCCAATTGATATTGCATCCGGCGATTACAATCAGGAGATGATTGCAAAATTTGATAAACTGGTTGCCGGTGAAGGCTTTGGCTGGAAGCTGGCTGAAATTTTACCTAAAGTATTGATGGCTGGAGAGGAAGCTGGTTGCTTAACAGAAGAAGGAGCTAAATTATTAGATCCAACCGGAAAATTAAAAGCCGGAATCAAGGTTTGTCCTCCAGAGGGTGATGCCGGAACAGGAATGGTAGCAACTAACAGCGTATCTGTTCGTACCGGAAACATTTCTGCCGGAACCAGTGTATTTGCAATGGTTGTTCTGGAAAAAGAATTATCAAAGGTATATCCACAGATTGATCTGGTTACCACACCAGACGGTGCTTTGGTTGGTATGGTTCATTGCAACAACTGTACTTCAGAAATAAATGCGTGGGTAAATCTTTTTGATGAGTTTGCCAAAGCTGTTGGAGCAAAGGTCGATATGAATCAGCTCTTTACACTTTTATACAGCAAAGCTATGGAAGGAGCTCCTGACTGTGGTGGATTATTATCCTACAACTATTTCTCAGGAGAGCCTGTAACAGGATTTGATAAAGGTGCCATTGTTTTTGCAAGATCACAGGAAGCATCCTTTACTCTTGCCAACTTTATGAGAATGCACCTGTACTCAGCACTTGGTGCTTTAAAGGCCGGTCTTGATCTCATGATCAAAGAAGAAGGCGTAAAAGTTGATCAGATGTTTGGACATGGTGGATACTTCAAGACCAAAGGCGTTGGACAGCAGATTGCAGCCGATGCAATTCATGCGCCTGTAACAGTAATGGAGACGGCAGGAGAAGGTGGAGCCTGGGGTATTGCTGTTTTAGCAGCTTACATGGCACAGAAGGAAAACGGAGAAACCCTGCCACAGTATTTAAATAACCGCATTTTTGCCGGTCAGGCTGGAAGCACCTTAGATCCAGTAAAAGCCAATGAAGATGGATTTGATGCATTCATGAAACAGTATTTAAAAGGACTTGCAATGGAAAAAGAGGCAACACTTTTATTTGAATAGGAGGCAATCATGCTCGAAGAATTGAAAAAACAGGTTTACGAAGCAAATATGCTTTTACCAAAATATGATTTAGTTACTTTTACCTGGGGAAATGTCAGTGGCATTGACCGCGAGAGTGGTCTGTTTGTTATCAAACCAAGTGGAGTACCTTACGAAGAATTAACAGTTGATGACATGGTAGTTATGGACTTAAACGGAAACAGAGTAGAAGGAAAGTATAATCCATCTTCCGATACAGCAACACATCTGGAGCTTTACAAGGCATTTCCAAAGCTTGGTGGAATTGTTCATACACATTCCTCCTATGCGACAAGCTGGGCTCAGGCTGGAAGAAGCATTCCATGCTATGGAACAACTCACGCAGATTATTTCTACGGCGAAATCCCATGTGTCCGCTGCCTCAATCAGGATGAAATTGAAAGTGCCTACGAAGAGAATACAGGACATTTAATTGTCAACGAATTCAATCGTATGGACAAAGACCCGGTTGCAGTACCGGGTGTGTTATGCAAAAACCATGGACCATTCTCCTGGGGCAAAGACGCCATGGAAGCTGTACACAATGCAGTAGTCCTGGAAGAGGTTGCCAAGATGGCCTACCGTACTGAGACAATCAATACAGAAGTAAAACCCGCTCCACAGGAATTACAGGATAAGCATTACTTCAGAAAACATGGAGCAAACGCTTATTATGGACAGGGGAAATAAAAGAAAATTTTGAAACAGTAAAATTAAATAATCAAGCTGCAAGGAAAAGCTTATACATGATGTTTGGGTCATGTGTAAGCTTTTTTTGTAATTTTCTAAGAATTTTGGTTAACATAAACTGATTTACATAATTGATAATATCTTGAAAAAACGAAATTCTTATATCGACGTATCAAAACAGATGCAGGATATAATCTTCCATTTTAGAAGCGGGGCATAAGTTAGCTCAAATGCACCTCTTGTGCCCCGCTGCACTGCCAAAACTAGGTTTACATAACATTAAATGGGCATAATTTACTCATCAAGGCGCAAAAATAGCCCATTTCTAATAACTTAGCGGGGCATGGAATCCATCAAATATGGTTTCCGTGCCCCGCTAAATATTTACAATGTATCATCTCATAGACTGGCAACAAGAAAATCACTAAGAAATCACAAAGAAATTACAAAGAAATCACAAAGAAATTCATTTTATACCTAAAAACCAGCCTTACTGAATTGCTTCCACAATCTCAGTAGCCATCTTAGGTCGATTCATTGTATACAGATGAATGCCATCTGCACCATAATTTTTCAAATCCTGAATCTGTCGGATCGCATAGTCGATTCCGGCTTTTTTCATGTCTTCAGGATTTTCAGAATATTTTGCAACCAGATCAGCAAAGGCTTTTGGGATAGAAGTTCCGGATAAGGAAATAGTAGTAGCAACCTGTTTGGCAGAGGTAATAGGCATGATGCCTGCACAGATTGGAACGGTGATTCCGCTTGCCAGGCAGTTTTCCTGGAATTCATAGAAGACATCGTTATCCATGAATAGCTGTGTAATCAGGAAATCACAGCCGGCGTTTACTTTATCCTTTAAACGGGCAAGGTCAGCGCGTTTGCTCATAGCTTCAAAATGCTTTTCCGGATAGCAGGCTCCTGCAACCTGAAAAGTCCCCTTGGATTTTAAATAAGAAACCAGTTCGTTAGCATATGCAAACTCGCGGCTTTCATATTGTGCATCATCCATATAAGCTGGTCTGTCACCACGAAGTGCAAGAACGTGGGAAACGTTAGCAGCAGTTAATTCCTGGCAGACCTGGTCAATATCCTCTTTTTTATTTCCAACACAGGTCATATGGGCAAGTGCATCTATTTTAAGGGTGTTCTGAATATAGGACGCAATCTCAGCAGTCTTTTTGGAACGGCTTCCACCGGCTCCGTAGGTAACAGAGATAAAATCCGGATTCAGCTTACCTAATTTATCCAGGGTTTGGTAAACACCCTCAAATTCATCATCCTTCTTTGGTGGAAAAACCTCAAAGGAAAGAGTGGGCTTTTTATTGGTGAAAATGTCTTTGATCATAGTTTTGAAATCTCCTTAAAAGTAGTAATCTGAAACACTCATTTTTCTTGTGTTTCAAGCGGTCTTATTGTATCATGTTACTAACTGGTTTGCAAAGCAAATCATAGAAAGTTGCGAGATACTTCATAAGAAGCAGAAAGGAATTTAACATGGAAACAAATTTTACTTCGACCTCTGACTACGTAGCCAGCAAGGAGTTATTAGATAGCGTAAACGTAGCAATTGCATTACAGAAACCACTTTTAATTAAAGGAGAGCCTGGCACAGGTAAAACAATGCTTGCCAGAGCGGTAGCCCAGTCCCTTGGGAAAAAGTTACTGATCTGGAATATCAAATCAACAACAAAAGCTCAGGATGGTCTTTATATGTATGACACCATTCAGCGTCTTTATGATGGACAGTTTGGTGAGGAGGGTGTTGATGATATCGCCCGCTATATCAAGCTTGGTAAATTGGGAGAGGCTTTTGAAGAGGACGAGCAGGTCATTTTATTAATAGATGAGATTGATAAAGCAGATCTGGAATTTCCGAACGACCTTTTATGGGAGCTTGACCAGATGGAATTCTATATTCACGAAACCAAGAGAACGGTAAAGGCAAAGCAGAGACCAATCGTTATTATTACATCAAATGCGGAGAAGGAGCTTCCGGATGCTTTTCTTAGAAGATGTATTTTCCACTATATTGATTTCCCGGATCAGACCCTGATGGAGGAAATTGTCCGTACACATTATCCTGATGTTGAGGACAGCCTTTTGAAAAATGCCATGGAGGTATTTTATCAGATTCGTACCATTCGTGATATTCGCAAGAAACCAAGCACTTCAGAGCTGATTGACTGGATCAATGCATTGCAGCTGAATGGCATGAACCCGGAAAAGATTAAGGCGGAACTTCCATTTATTGGTGTTGTTGTTAAGAAGGATGAAGATTTGGAGACTGTAAAACACTATGTTCAGTGATTTCTTTTATTTATTAAAAGCAAAAGGATTAGACGTTTCCCTCAGCGAGTGGCTTACCTTACAGGAGGCACTTGATAAGGGACTGGCAGCGAGCTCTCTGACACAGTTTTATTATCTTTCGCGCAGCATTTTAGTGAAAAGTGAGACGGATTTTGATAAGTTCGACATGGCTTTTCTGGAGCAGTTTAAAAATGCGGAAAAGGATACAGAGGTTGGAGCCGAGATGCTTCGCTGGCTGGATAAGTCAGATATGATGGAGCTTCTTGAAAAGGAAGAGAAAAAATGGCTTGATGTGGCACAGGAGCCGGATGCACAGATTGATAAAGAGGATGTGGAAACCAAGTTCAAGGATCGCCTGAGGGATCAGGACAGCGAACACAATGGCGGAAGCTTCTGGATTGGTACCATGGGTAAGACGGCCTTTGGTAACAGTGGAAATTATGTGGGCGGTATTCGTATCGGTGGTGCACCTGGAAATCAGAGT
Organism: uncultured Lachnospiraceae bacterium; assembly: GCA_964619485.1. GTDB lineage: Bacteria > Bacillota > Clostridia > Lachnospirales > Lachnospiraceae > UBA2882. The sequence continues at coordinate 7,110 of CAZUCI010000041.1, read as the reverse complement.
GCTTTTGAGGTCATTGGAGCCAGAAAGTACAAGGATTTTCGTAATGACAGAATGCTTGACAACCGCCAGTTTATGACTGCGTTCCGCAAGCTTCGTCAGTATTCCACCAAGCTGGATATTCCAAAAACCGAGCTTGATTTGGATGGAACCATTGATAAAACCTGTAACAACGGCGGTATGCTGGAAATTGTTATGGATAAGCCGAGAAAGAATGCTGTAAAGCTGTTACTTCTCATGGATTCCGGTGGAACCATGATTCCTTATAGTACACTTATGAACCAGCTGTTTCAGGCAGTCAATAAGTCCAATCATTTTAAAGACGTAAAATGCTACTATTTCCACAACTGTATTTATTCAAAGCTTTATAAGACGCCGGAGTGTGAGAATGGTGACTGGGTCGATACGGACTGGATGTTCCGCAATTTAGACAGCGATTACAAGGTGATCATTGTTGGTGATGCTGCCATGGCACCGGAGGAGCTTTACTCTGATACCGGGAATTATCGTGGACCGAACGGTGGCTATTCCGGATGGGACTGGCTTACTCAGGTCAAAAAGCATTATAAGAAAATTGTTTGGATGAACCCCAAAATGGCGCCGCGTCCTGCTCCCTGGCGAGAAGCAGAAACAGCCATCAAAACCCTGCTGCCAATGTACATGCTCTCAGTGGATGGCTTAAATGATGCCATGATCAAACTGATGGTAAACAAATAACATATTGAATCACCCCCTTGCATATAATGAAACAGAAAAGCAAGGGGGTTTTTTATGGACAATTTTCAGCTATACAAAGACATTAATGTCCGAACCAAAGGAGAACTGTATCTGGGTGTTGTCGGTCCGGTCCGAAGTGGCAAATCCACCTTCATCAAGCGTTTTATGGATGTCTGTGTGATTCCCAATATGTTAGACGATTACAATAAGAAGCAGGTTGTGGATGAGCTTCCGCAATCGGCAGCCGGTAAGACGATTACAACTACAGAACCAAAGTTTGTACCAAAGGAAGCAGCTTCCATCCATCTGGGAGCAGATATTGAAGTGAAGGTACGCCTGATTGACTGTGTCGGTTTTATGGTGGATGGAGCCAGTGGTCATATGGAAAATGAAGAGGAACGAATGGTGAAAACACCGTGGTTTGGAGAAGAGATTCCATTTACTCAGGCGGCGGAAATTGGAACACAAAAGGTTATTTACGATCATTCAACCATTGGCATTGTTGTTACAACGGACGGAAGCTTCTCGGATATTCCGGCAGAAAACTACATACCGGCCACGGAGCGGACGATTCAGGAATGCAAAAAGATTGGAAAGCCTTTCGTTTTATCAGTTAACACGGAGAAACCTCAATCTAAAGAAGCTGCAAAATTAGCTCAGGATTACATGGATAAGTATAATATTACAGCACTTCCAATGAATTTGGCGCAGCTGAAAAAAGAAGATATGGAAATGCTTCTTTCAAAGATTCTCATGGAATTTCCCATCAGCAGAATTGAGTTTTATACCCAGAGCTTTGTGGAGCTATTACCAGGCACACATCCGCTGAAGCAGTCCATGATGAAACAGCTGATGGAGCAGATGGAAGGCTACAGCTGCATGAGAGATGTGATGGAGCATCCGATTACGCTGGAGAGTGACCTGATTAAACGAGTAAAAACTGATTCGGTCAATATGGCAGATGGCTCTGTAAAAGTGGATGTGACAGTTGCGGAGGACTGCTATTATGAGATGCTGTCTGACCTTTTGGGGGATTCCATTCATTCCGAGTATCAGCTGGTCAATAAGCTGAAGGAGCTTGCAGATGTGGCCAAGGCATATGAGGGAGTTCTTCCTGCTATCACCATGGTTCGACAAAAGGGCTATGGAGTCATGACACCCAAAAGAGATGAGATTACCCTTGGTAAGCCTGAGGTAATCAAGCATGGAAATAAGTACGGTGTCAAAATGAAGGCGGAAAGTCCTTCTGTTCATTTGATTCGGGCCAATATTGAGACGGAAATTGCGCCGATTGTTGGAACCAAGGAACAGGCGGAGGATTTGATTAAGTACATTGAGGATGAGGAGACCGAAGGAGGAATCTGGGAAACAAATATTTTTGGCAAAAGCATAGAGCAGCTGGTGGAGGATGGCATTACCAGCAAGCTTACCCTGATAGGAGATGAGAGTCAGCTCAAGCTTCAGGATACCATGCAGAAAATTGTCAATGATACCTCAGGTGGTCTGGTCTGCATCATCATTTAGAACTTCAAATATCCCCTTATTTGTGATATGATGAAACATATTAACAGATAAGGGGTGTTTTGTATGAGTAAAATTTTTGAAAAAGTAAATAATTGTCTTGCAAGTGTACGTAAAGTAACAGATTTTGTACCAAAGGTGGCCATTGTATTAGGGTCAGGCTTAGGTGATTACGCCAATGATATTGAGGTGGTAGCTGAGATTGATTATAAGGATATCGAGGGATTTCCGGTATCGACAGTTCCAGGACATGCCGGAAAGTTTATTTTCGGATATGTGGACAAGGTTCCCGTTGTGTGTATGAAGGGACGTGTTCATTATTATGAAGGATATGATATATCAGATGTTGTTCTTCCAACCAGACTGATGAAAATGATGGGTGCAGAAATTTTGTTTTTAACCAATGCATCCGGTGGAATCAATCCTGATTTCCCGGCTGGTACCTTTATGATGATTACCGACCACATTTCCAGCTTTGTACCAAATCCATTACTTGGACCTAACATTGAGGAATTCGGAACCAGATTCCCTGATATGAGTCATGTATATGATGAGGATTTGCAGGAAATTTTAAGAAGCGCAGCAAAAGAGAATGATATTGTTTTAAAAGAGGGCGTATACTTACAGTTTACAGGTCCTTCCTTTGAATCACCGGCAGAAATCCGTATGGCGGCTGGCTTTGGAGCCGATGCAGTTGGTATGTCTACGGTTGTAGAAGCTATTGTGGCAAATCATATGGGAATGAAAATCTGTGGTGTTTCCTGCGTATGCAATCCGGCTGCGGGAATTTCCAAAACTCCATTAACTCATGATGAGGTTCAGGCTGCAGCCAATGAGGCAGCACCAAAATTCAAGAAGCTTTTGACAGAGGCTGTTAAGAAAATGGCTTAATATGAAGTCTTAAGCTTTTGACACAATAGATATGGGAGAAAAAAGATGGGAGAAAGTTCTACGACGTGTGATTATTCTTTTTTAATCAGAGAAGCATTGGAGGCCAGAAAGAAATCCTATTCGCCATATTCACATTATCAGGTTGGAGCAGCACTTTTAGGTAAGGATGGGACCATCTTTCGTGGCTGTAACATAGAAAATGCGGCTTATGGGCCATCGAACTGTGCGGAGCGAACTGCTTTTTTTAAGGCAGTCAGCGAAGGCTGCAGAGAATTCACGGCGATTGCAATAGTTGGTGGAAAAGCAGAGCTTACAGATGAGAGCCTGTTAGACTATGCTTACCCCTGTGGCGTGTGCAGACAGGTGATGAGAGAGTTTTGTGATCCCGAGAGCTTTCTTGTGTTAGTCGGAAGAAATGAAACCGATTATTCCGTGCACAGTCTGAAGGAGCTTTTGCCGGAGGCATTTGGACCGGATAATTTAAGATAACATAATCTAATAAGAAAAAACTAATACGAAAAATATAATACGAGTTTATGAAATACCAGAAAGGAAAAAATAAATGAATATCAGATTTTTTAATGCCAGAATTCTTACTATGGAGGAGCCCGTTGAGGTTCTCTTTGGAGAGGTTTGGGTTCAGAATACAGAGATTATCTATGTGGGAGAGGCCAAAGACAAGGCGAAGGTATGTGAGGAGTGCAATATTTCAGCTATAGTATGGGATCAGGAGATTGACTGTAACGGAAATCTGCTGATGCCCGGCTTTAAGGATGCACACACCCACTCAGCCATGACACTTTTAAGATCCTACGCGGATGATATGCCTCTTCAGGACTGGCTGGAAAAGCAGGTATTTCCTGTGGAAGCACAGATGAGTGACGAGGATGTCTATGAGCTTACCCGCCTTGCGGTTTTGGAATATTTGACCAGTGGAATTACCGGTGTTATGGAGATGTATTTATCCCCCCAGGCCATTTTGAATTCCTTCACGGATTGTGGTATGAGAAACGTTCAGGTCAGTGGTATCAATAAATTTGGTCCTTCCATTGAAGAACTGGAGAACCGTTATCTGAAGCTGAATGGTCAGAATGAGCTTTCCTCCTTTATGTTAGGCTTCCATGCCGAGTATACCTGCTCCAAAGAATTATTGGAACAGATTTCAGCCATGGCACACAAGTACAAAGCACCTGTTTTTATGCATAATTCCGAGACAAAGCTTGAAGTGGAGGAATGCGTTGCCAGATATGGGGTGACACCAAGTGTATTATTTGATCAGCTTGGTATTTTTGATTTTGGCGGTGGCGGCTACCACTGCGTATACATGTCAAAGGAAGACCTGGATGTATACAAGAAGCATAATCTGATTGCAGTAACCAACCCAGCTTCCAATCTGAAGCTGGCCAGTGGTATTGCACCAATTTCCACATTCCTGAAGGAAGGAATTCCTGTTGCAATTGGAACAGATGGACCGGCAAGCAACAACTGTCTTGATATGTTCCGCGAGATGTTCTTAGTGACCGGTCTTGCAAAATATCATGATATGGATGCCTCCAGTGTGGACGCAGTGGAGGTTCTTAAGATGGCAACGGTCAACGGGGCCAAGGCTATGGGACTTAACGATTGTGAAACGCTTACCAGAGGAAGCAAGGCGGATATGATTATGATTGATTTACATCAGCCTAATATGCAGCCAATTCACAATATTGCCAAGAATGTTGTCTATGCTGGAAGCAAACAGAATGTTAAAATGACCATGATCAATGGTAAAATTTTATATATGGATGGAAAATTCCATATCGGGGCGGAGCCGGAAGCAGTTTATGAGGCCTGTGAGAAGATTTCTAAAAGATTATTGAAATAAAAAAATAATTGCTCAGGGAGAAAAAAGTTGGAATATTTTGCAGTAGGATTTGTCATTGTTCTTTTGGTTGGATTTTTTGTGGCAGAGGGACTGATAGAGAATCACAGGTCAAAAATTTATTTTCGAAAGAGGATGCAGAAGCTTTATGGAAATGCGTCTGAAAAAAAGTATGCAGATGGCCGCCTGGACAGCAGTATTGCGTCAGTGTTAAGACATGCTGACGAGCAGGAGTTTTTGCTGGATGATATCACCTGGAATGATCTGGAGCTGGATCGTATTTTTATGGCAATGGATTATACCAGGAGCGCAGCCGGTGAGGAGGCACTCTATCGGTTCCTGCGTTCCCCCAAGCTTTCCGAAGCTGTTCTGAAGGACAGGGAAAAACATTTTCAGTTTTTTGCAGGTCACGAAAAGGAGCGTCTGGATTATCTTTCCTTTATGGCAAATGTGGGTAGAACCGGAAAATATTCTGTCTATGATTATCTGGACTATCTGGAAGGACTTCACAGGGAAAGTCCATGGAAGGATGTGATTCTTGGCATTTTGCTCATTGCGTCTGTTGCTCTTGGCAGTGTCTGTTCGCCATATTTTTTCCTGGCAATGGCTGCGATTATGATTTATCAGAGTACTACCTATGTGAAAAAAAAGAAGCAGGTGGAGCCTTATCTGACAACCTTTGCTTATTTTATCCGTATATTGGGGTGTGCAGATGCCTTGGCTAAAATGTCCAGGGAATTTAAAGAGGAGTTTTCAGAGGAGCTCCACATCATTGAACAGAACAAACATGCATTTCGTTCCTTCCGTAGATTTTCTTCTCTGGCAGTTGATAAAAACGGTGGTATGGGAGACGGAATGGACCCAAGTAAGATTTTGATTGATTACCTGAAGATTATTTTTCATGTTGATTTGATTAAATTGTATTCCATGCTGGATGTGGTCAATAATCAAAAGCAGCTTCTGGTCGATATTTTATGGAAGCTTGGCGAGATGGAGGCCTGTCTCAGTGTGGCATATTTCAGAGCGGCATTACCGTCCTATTGTATCCCCTCCTTTGTGGAGAAGGGAAGGCTGTATGAAGCAAAGGAATTGTTTCATCCGCTTTTACATGAGCCTGTTAAAAATGATGTGTGCCAAAGCCGTGGAATGATTTTGACCGGCTCCAACGCATCTGGTAAGTCCACTTTTTTGAAAGCAGTTGCGGTCAACGCAGTACTGGCGCAGTCAGTGAATACGGTTTGTGCTTTATCTTACAGGGCTTCCATGTTCCGGGTTTATTCTTCCATGGCTCTTCGGGATAATTTATCCAATGGCGAGAGCTACTTTATAGTGGAAATTAAATCCCTGAAGCGGATTTTTGATGCTGTGGATGATAAAACACCTGTTTTGTGTACCATTGATGAGGTTTTGCGTGGAACAAATACAGCGGAGAGAATTGGAGCCAGCACAGAGCTTTTAAAGGAGCTGGCAGAGAAAAATACAATCTGTTTTGCGGCCACCCATGATATTGAGCTGACCTGTCTGCTGGAGAACAGCCTGGATAACTATCATTTTGCGGAAATGGTAGAGGGAAAGGAAATTAAGTTCCCATATAAGCTGGCTCAGGGAAGTGCAAAGGGTAGAAATGCGCTCAAGCTCATGGAAGCACTGGGCTTTGAGCATGCTTTGGTAGAGCGGGCAGAAGAATTGGCGAAAGGACTGACAAAGGCATGAAGGTAACAATATATACAGATGGCGCTGCAAGAGGAAATCCGGATGGACCAGGTGGCTATGGAACAGTTCTGCAATATGTGGACAGCACCGGAACCATCCATGAGAGAGAATTTTCCGCAGGCTATAAAAAGACTACCAATAACCGCATGGAGCTGATGGCGGTTATCATTGGTCTGGAGGCTTTGACAAAGCCCTGTGAGGTGGAGCTTTATTCTGATTCAAAATATGTGATAGATGCCTTTAATCAGCACTGGGTTGATTCCTGGCTGAGAAATGGCTGGAAGAACAGTCAGAAAAAGCCGGTAAAGAATATTGATCTCTGGAAACGGTTACTTGAGGCAAAAAAACGGCATCAGGTAAGGTTTATCTGGGTCAAGGGGCATGCAGGACACCCGGAAAATGAGCGCTGC
>CAZUCI010000040.1:3482-27576 GCA_964619485.1 uncultured Lachnospiraceae bacterium | reverse complement strand
CGAACAATTGCTTCGTCAAAATCATCCCCGGCAATTTTAATGGATGCGCTTACTACCGTTCCACCCAAAGAGATAACTGCGATATCAGAGGTACCGCCACCGATATCTACGATCATGTTTCCGCATGGCTTTCCGATATCAATTCCCGCTCCGATTGCAGCAGCAATTGGCTCTTCGATAATGGAAACCTCTCTGGCACCAGCCTGGTAGGTTGCGTCCTCTACTGCTTTCTTTTCTACTTCTGTAACACCACTTGGTACACAAACTGCAATACGGGGTTTACGGAAGGATCTCTTTCCAAGTGCCTTCTGGATAAAATACTTCATCATTTTTTCTGTAACGGTATAGTTGGAGATTACACCCTGACGAAGTGGTCTGACTGCCACGATATTACCAGGTGTTCTACCAAGCATCAGTCTGGCATCTTCTCCGATTGCCTTAATTTTATTTGTATCTCTGTCAAATGCCACAACGCTGGGTTCTTTTAAAACGACACCCTTTCCTCTTATATAAACCAATATGCTGGCTGTTCCCAAATCAATTCCAATATCTGTGTACTGCATTGTTAAGCCCCTTTCTGCTTCATCTATAATCAAACTATTATTTACAATTTCACATACTGTCTAATTATAGCGCACTTTTTCTCTATTTTCAAAGGTTTTTATATAATTCACATATTTTTAATAATCGCAGAACAGGACACAACATTTAGTATTTTAATGCAATTAAAAACGCAATAAATAGAAACGGTTCCATCCGTTTTTATTTATTGCGCGTCCATGCCTTATATTATATATCGGCTTCTTACTTTTTTTCTAAACCTCTACAGTCCATATTTCTGCATTATTTTTCCAAACTCCTCAGAGTAGGAAAATCCCTTCAGTACCTCATCCCGGCTCATTTTTCCGCTATTGAGTTTTCCAACCCAGTCAGCTAATCCATTATCGTCGTACTCGCGGTCTAAGAAGGTGCGATACAAAACTTTAACGTACTCTTCGTTGTCCAGGTTCTTATTCATAAACTCTTCCGAATGGAAAAATCCTGTTGTTGAAACATCTGTAACACTCCAGGCTTTATCTACGATTTGATTGCACCAGTCATTCAGACCAGCCACATCATAGCTTCTTCCTAATGCTTTTGTATACAATCTCGAAACAAACTGTGTTGCTCCATAATTTCTGTCGCGCCCCTCGGATACCGTTGTTGTTCCTCTCTTAATACCATAGCTGCTGCAGATGCCGTTAAATTCCTCTGACTGTGCAAAGCCGCCATAGACAGCGTAGCGTGATACTCCGCAGTTCAGGAGATTTACCCAGTTTTCCTTTCCGCCTGCATCAGAAGCTCTGTTCATCATAACCTGATACAGCAGCTCCACAAAATCTTCATTGGACAGATTTCGGTTATTCATCTCATCGCTGAAGAAAAACCCGGAGGCCACATCTGCGCCTGTGCTCTCGCCTGAGGTAAGTAGATTTACCCAGGTGGATAACCCCTGTTCATCCGCGCCTCTTCCAAGTGCTCCATCATATAACCGGTTTACAAATGCAGTAACCTGTGCCTGATCCACCGGTGGATTAATTGATTTCACGTAAGAAACAACCGGCTCAATTCCTTCCTTGTAATAGCTTACTGAAATATAAGTAATATTATTTGATCCATCCACGACCAGCACCACCGGAAAGGTTACAGAATCCGCCTCCTGTCCAGCGCAGGCCTCATGAATGAGTGTCCATATGTTCTTTTTCACCTCATAGGAAGCGTCATCACCCGGAAGCGCCACCTTTACCTTTGACAGACTTACATTATTCTTTTCAAGTCCCGTTTTAATGAAATTGGCAGAGCTGCCATCACAATCAAAGGCAATAATATCTACATCTGCACGATTTGAAAATGCGCGGTCAAATCTCTGCATAGCATCAATTGTCTGGGGGCATGTTCCCGGTCTTCCCCATATAATAACTTTGGTTTTTCCTGCTGTTCCAATGGAAGAAACGGGATTTCCATACAAATCTGCGCCATCGTAATTGATAATATTCTGTCTCTGGAACAGACCCTGGTATTTATAGTAGGTGGCCTCCGATTCTGATGTATACCCATCCATTTCATTTTCGCTGATGACATCGTTATTTTCTGTAAAATCGGACATTGCCTGTCTGTTTTCGTCAAAATATACAACAGATAAATCAGTCACATCCTTTGCCTGTACAGCACTTGTGCACAGCATCATGGCTGCTGCCATGGCAATTGCACCAGGAACAAGTTTCCTTCCTCTTCTCTTCATTGTGTTTTCCTCTTTTCCTTTTATCTTTGGTTTCGTAAAACGGTCTGGCAGCTATTTTTTCAGCATTCGCTCAACATATTCTCCCGTATAGGAATCCCTGCACTTTGCAATCTGCTCCGGTGTGCCTGTCGCAACCACAGTTCCACCGCCGTCTCCGCCTTCTGGTCCCATATCTATAATATAATCCGCTGTCTTAATCACGTCAAGATTGTGCTCGATAACAACGACTGTATTTCCACCCTCTGCCAATCTGTGCAGAATTTCAACAAGCTTGTGCACATCAGCAAAATGCAGACCTGTGGTGGGCTCATCCAAAATATAGATTGTCTTCCCCGTACTTCTTCTTGAAAGCTCCGTGGCCAGCTTAATTCGCTGTGCTTCACCTCCGGAAAGGGTTGTCGACGGCTGTCCCAGCTTCACATAACCAAGTCCCACATCATACAGGGTCTGAATTTTATTTCGAATACTTGGCACATTTTCAAAGAATTTCACAGCTTCCTCGACGGTCATATCAAGCACATCATAGATGCTCTTTCCCTTATATAAAACATCCAGTGTTTCTCTGTTATATCTCTTTCCGCCACAGACCTCACAGGGTACATAAACATCCGGAAGAAAGTGCATCTCAATCTTGATAATTCCATCACCGCTGCAGGCTTCACAGCGGCCGCCCTTGACATTGAAGCTGAACCTGCCCTTTTTGTATCCACGTGCCTTTGCATCCTGTGTTCCTGCGAACAGATCCCTGATCATGTCAAACACTCCCGTGTAGGTTGCAGGATTGGAGCGCGGTGTTCTTCCAATAGGTGACTGGTCAATATCAATGACCTTGTCCAGCTGTTCCACACCTTCTATTTTTTTGTGTTTGCCAGGAATAGTACGCGCTCTGTTCAATTTTTTAGCAAGCTGTTTATATAAAATCTCGTTGATCAAGGAGGACTTTCCTGAGCCTGAAACACCGGTGACACAGGTGAAAATTCCCAGCGGAATATCCACATCCACATTCTTCAGATTATTCTCAGCTGCCCCTTTGATTTTCAGCCAGCCGTTTGGTGTTCTGCGCTTATCCGGAACCGGAATTTTCAATGCTCCGCTCAGGTACTGCCCTGTAATGGAGTTTGGATTCTGCATGATCTCCTGGGCTGTGCCGGCAGCAATAACCTCACCGCCATGGCTTCCCGCTCCGGGACCAATATCCACCACATAATCTGCAGCCAGCATAGTATCCTCATCATGCTCTACCACAATCAGGGTATTTCCCAGATCCCGGAGATTCTTCAGTGCAGCAAGGAGCTTGTCGTTGTCCCTCTGGTGCAGGCCGATGCTGGGCTCATCCAAAATATAGCAGACCCCAACCAGTCCGGAACCAATCTGTGTTGCCAGACGTATTCTCTGAGCCTCGCCGCCGGAAAGAGTAGCTGTTGCCCGGGAAAGAGACAGATACTCCAGGCCCACATCACATAAAAAGCCTACTCTTGCACGGATTTCTTTTAAGATTTGTTTTCCAATAAGCTGTTGCTGTTTTGTCAATTCCATATTGCTCAAAAAAACAAATAAATCCTTGATGGACATGGAAGTAATTTCATAAATATTCTTGTCACAGACCGTGACCGCCAGTGACTCTCTCTTCAGTCTTCTTCCTCCACAGGTGTCACATGGTGTAATCCGCATAAAGCTCTCATACTCTGCCTTGACCACCTCTGAGGAGGTTTCGCGATATCTTCTGGAAACACTTTTAATCAGGCCTTCAAAAGCGATTGGATAAACACCCTTTCCACGCTGTCCTTCATAATAAACCTGAACCTCGTGACCACCTGTTCCGTGAATGAGAATATCCTGTATTTTTTCCGGATATTCCTCATAAGGCGTATCCAGTGAAAATCCATATTCTTTGGATAGAGCCTCTAAAATTGCATTGGTAAAGCTTCCTTTACTGTTGCAGGACTGCCATCCCATGACAACAATTGCTCCGTCATTAATGGACAGACTCTTGTCAGGTATCATCAGATCCTCATCAAATTCCATTTTATATCCAAGACCAAAGCACACCGGACAGGCTCCAAAGGGATTATTAAAGGAAAAGCTTCGCGGTTCAATTTCATCAATGCTGACTCCACAGTCCGGGCAGGAAAAGCTCTGGGAAAAATTCAACTGCTCCCCTCTCACCACGTCCACAAACAGAAGTCCCTCCGAAAGGGCCAGTGCATTTTCCACAGAATCGGTAAGACGCTTCTCAATTCCTTCTTTGATAACCAATCGATCCACAACAATTTCAATGTTATGCTTGTTGTTTTTCACCAGCTTTATTTCCTCAGACAGATCATAGAGATTTCCATCCACTCTGACGCGAACATAGCCGCTTCTCTTGGCTCTCTCCAAAACCTTGGCATGTTCACCCTTACGTCCTCTGACAACCGGAGCGAGTATCTGAATCCTCTCGCCCTCCGGCAGAGTCATAATCTGGTCCTCTCCGGAAGCTCCATGATCTGATCCACCATCTGATCAACTGTCTGTTTTGAGATCACCTTTCCACACTCCGGACAGTGGGGAATCCCCACCCTTGCATACAGAAGTCGAAAATAGTCATAGATTTCCGTCACTGTGCCAACCGTTGATCTTGGATTTCTGTTGGTTGATTTCTGGTCAATGGAAATAGCCGGTGAAAGACCTTCTATTTTCTCTACGTTTGGTTTTTCCATCTGCCCCAGGAACTGTCTTGCATAGGAAGAGAGTGACTCCATGTATCTTCTCTGCCCCTCCGCATATATGGTATCAAAAGCCAGAGAAGACTTACCGGATCCTGATAATCCCGTGAACACCACCAACTCATTTCTGGGAATATCCAGACTGATATTTTTCAGGTTGTGTTCATTTGCCCCTCTGATTTTAATAAACTGCTGTTCTTTTCCTGCCATTAGTCTTCCTCCAAAAGCTGTAATTGCTTCTTTAACTCTATCATCTGATCTCTAAGCTGGGCTGCCGATTCAAAATCCAGCTCTGCCGCTGCTTTTTTCATCTTCCTCTGTACGCTGCCAATCAGCTTTTCCACTTCCTCGCGGCTCATGGATTCCAGATCCTTTTCAAACTGAATATCTTCCTTATCCACTTTCTTTGATATGCTGATTAAATCACGTACTGCTTTTTTAATGGTCTGCGGTGTTATTCCATGCTCCTCGTTATACTGCATCTGAATCTGCCGCCTTCGGTTAGTCTCTGCTAACGCTCCGCGCATGGAATCTGTCACATTATCCGCATACATGACAACATGACCATCTGCATTTCTGGCTGCTCGCCCGATGGTCTGAATCAGGGATGTCTCCGAGCGCAGGAAGCCTTCCTTGTCCGCATCCAGAATTGCCACCAGAGAAATTTCCGGAATATCCAGTCCTTCTCGCAGCAGGTTGATACCAACAAGAACGTCAAAAACATCCAGACGCATATCTCTGATAATCTCTGCCCTCTCCAGCGTATCAATGTCGGAATGAAGATAACGAACCCGAATTCCCACTTCCTTCATGTAATCTGTCAAATCCTCTGCCATGCGTTTGGTCAGGGTGGTCACAAGCACCTTATTCTTTTTATCTGTCTCTTTTCTGATTTCTCCAATCAGATCGTCAATCTGTCCTTCTACAGGACGAATATCTACCTCCGGATCCAGCAGACCTGTTGGTCTGATAATCTGTTGTGCACGCAGCAGCTCATGCTCCTCCTCATATTTGGACGGCGTTGCGGAAACAAACATCAGCTGGTCAATTTTGCTTTCAAACTCCTCAAAGCACAACGGGCGGTTATCCAGTGCTGAAGGCAGCCGAAACCCATAGTTTACCAGATTTTCTTTTCTGGAGCGGTCTCCCGCAAACATACCGCGAATCTGAGGTACTGTAATATGGGACTCATCTATAATGATCAAAAAATCATCCGGGAAGAAATCCATCAGTGTGTGGGGTGTCTCTCCCGGCTGCATTGCATTTAAATGCCTGGAATAATTTTCAATACCGGAACAAAACCCGGTTTCACGAAGCATCTCAATATCAAAGTTCGTCCGTTCAGCAATTCTCTGTGCCTCAATCAGCTTATCTTCCCCTTTAAAATACCGTACCTGCTCCTCCATCTCCTTTTCGATGTCCACGCAGGCCCTGTTAATCTTTTCCTGGGGAACTACATAGTGGGATGCCGGAAAGATAGTGATATGGGAAAGCTTTGCATGTACCTTGCCAAGCAAAGGCTCCACCTCACAGATCTGATCAATTTCATCTCCAAAAAATTCCAGTCTGATCAGATAATCTCCACCCTGAGCCGGATAGATTTCAAGGACATCTCCACGCACCCGGAAATTTCCCCTCTCCAAATCCATATCATGACGCTCATAATGAATGTTAATCAATTCCCTGATAACCTCATCTCTGTCCTTATTCATTCCAGGGCGCAGAGAAACCTGCATCTCCATGTAATCCTCGGGACTTCCCAGACCATAGATGCAGGATACACTGGCAATAACCACCACATCTTTTCTCTCTGTCAGGGATGCAGTCGCCGATAGCCTCAGCTTATCAATTTCATCATTAATAGAGGAATCCTTCTCTATATAAGTATCAGTGGAAGCCACATAGGCCTCCGGCTGGTAATAATCATAGTATGACACAAAATATTCCACAGCATTCTCCGGAAAAAATTCTTTGAATTCTCCGTAAAGCTGCCCTGCAAGCGTTTTGTTGTGGGCAATAATCAATGTGGGTTTATTCAGCGCTGCGATAACATTGGCCATGGTAAAGGTCTTACCCGAACCAGTTGCACCGAGCAGGGTTTCAAACTGATATCCCTTTTTGAAGCCGTCCACCAACTCTGCAATGGCCTGGGGCTGGTCTCCTGTTGGTTCAAAGGGCGCATGTAATTTAAAAATTGACTCTTCCATATCACTGTCTCCTTTGGAATAAAGTGTTTAAAATACCGCGCTTGAAGTATATCACACTCAAGCGCGGTTTGCAAACATTTGTTCTGTTTTGTTATTGTAGCAGAATATCAATAAAGTATGTCATCGATTCTTTTCATAAGCTCGGCTGACTTTACCGGATGCATCTTTCTTGCAAAAAAGCATCCACTCCTTATGATGGCATCAAAATCCGATTCATCCAGATATGCCGGGCTCCCTCCATCTCCTTTACTCCAGTCCATGTAGCGCAGCTCTTTTTTTATGACCAGGTCTCTCCACTCTGTATTCAGGAGATAGGTCTGGAAAAAGAACTCCTCAGGAAGCTGGCACCGATATAGCGCCCTCTCATATTCAGGATGATTCCCAAGATAAGAAATAATATCCCTGGCCGCCTCAATTGGCATGGAAATATATACAAGTCCTTTATATACATGTGAAAATTCACCCAGGCCCCTTCGTCTCACTCCCACAAGCCTTTGCAGGTTCACAGTGAAATTCTGCAGCTGCCACAAGAAAGGATTTTTCACATTTTTATTCTGAAACCAGTTGTAATAGTAATAGCGCTTCCTGACTGCTTCGCCGAACGTTTCCTGTGACATATAATCCATATAAATATGCTTCTCCTCCACGAAACGCTCATGAAGCCTGTCCGCACTCATTAATGGATAGTCCTCCCCTGTCAGCATATGAATGTAGCTCACCTCCGGATTAGCAATTGCTAACTTCATCAGTGACAGAAACGCCTGTACATGGGTGTATCCCCCCCAGGCAATTTTATATTTTCGTATTGCCTTACAGCCGGGAATTTCATTCAGCCTTTTTATGTTCTCATCTGTAATGGATGTGCTTTTTTTGTCAACATGAATATAGACACAGTCCTTTTCACACAAAAAAGCAGCCAATCTGTAAACCTGCATAAAATCTTTATATGCTGTTAAGAGATAAGCTGCTTTTTTATTCATATCCTATTTCCTCTTGCTGACTGCAAACTGTTTTACTGAATCTCCTCCATCAAAATCTCTGTTGCACGATTTTTCTGGTTGTCTGTTCTATCCTTTAAGTATGCGTCTGTATCCAGTTTCAATTCCTCATCCGGCTTGATTCCCACCTTATGGATATCATTTCCATTCGGTGTATAGTAATGACTGATTGTCAGTTTCACCGCAGAGCCATCAGATATTCCAAAAATTTTCTGGACAATTCCCTTTCCAAAGGTTGTTGTTCCAAGGATAGTTCCCTTTTTATAATCCTTGATTGCACCTGCAAGAATCTCAGATGCACTGGCGCTGTTCTCATTTACCAATACCACCATCGGTACCTGAATTTCATTTTTACCTTCACAGGTATATTCCTTGCGGCTTCCGGCCTTATCCTCTGTATATACAATCAGGCCCTTTGGAAGAAGCTCCTGTGCAATGCCTACAACCGTGGCAACACTTCCGCCCGGATTATCACGCAAATCCAGAATCAGACCCTTCATACCGCCTTTCTTAGCCTGCTCCAGCTGCTCTGTAAACTGATCCAGTGTTACCTCATCAAATTCTGCAATCTGAATGTAAGCAATTTTATTTTCATCCATACTGTACGCAACAGTCGGTGATTCAATCTTTCTTCTCGTCACCGTGATATCACGGTAATCCTTGTCACCCTTTCGGTAAACAGTCAGAACAACCTGAGTATTTTCCGGTCCTTTGATCTTGGTCACAATATCAGTTGATGTAACACCAAGCATATCTTCACCGTCAACCGCAACCAGCAGGTCATTATCACTGACGCCCGCTTCCTCTGCAGGTGAATGATCCATAACCTTGGTTACCTTACAGTAATCGGTCTCCGTATCCATTCCAATATAAGCGCCTATTCCATAATAGATGCCTTCATTGGATTCCATGACTGTTTCCAAATCCTCCTTGGAATAGTACGTGGAATAGGGATCACCAAGTCCTTCCATAAATCCTTTATAGAGAGAATCCTCCATCGCATTCTCGCTTATGGTCCCAAGATAATACTGATCTACACTGGTCTCTAAAAGCTGCAGCTTTTTTATCACGTTTTCATTGACAATAGCATTCGATGATGAGGTATCAGTAGATGCTGTTGTAGCCTTTCCATCAATCAGAGAAACATTGGTCCTGTAAAAAATAATGACACTGATGACTGCCACCAGAATTGCTCCTGCAAAAAGACCTCCTAAAAAGGCGCCGGCTTTCCCGCTTTTTCCCACTGTTTCCTTTTCCTGTGTAGTCGTTTGGTTTTGTTGTTCTTCTCTCTCTTCCACTCTATTTACCTTCTTATTATAAATAACTCCATGGACTTACATAGGAGCCGTTAACACGAACTGAGAAATGCAGATGTGGTCCCGTGGATCTTCCTGTGGAACCGACTGCTGCAATTTTTTGTCCCTTTGAAACCGACTGTCCTGTGGAAACATAAAGGGATGAGGCATGCATGTAAATCGTATAAATACCGTCTCCATGGTTAATCATAATATAATTTCCCATGGTGGAGCTGTAGGCAGCTGCAATGACAACGCCATCCTGGGCTGCGAGTATTGGTGAACCGCTGGGTGCCGCCAGGTCTACTCCGTTGTGGAACTGTCTCACTCCCAATGTGGGGTGAATACGGTAGCCATAATCATCAGACACACGTGTATAGGACGGACATGGGAAGCAGAATGCTCCGCCGGAGTAGGTTACAGGTGTATAGGAATCAACTCCATTCCCTGATACTCCCTCCATGGCCTCCTTTTCCGCTTTGGCTATCTTGGCCTCCAGTGCTGCAATGGTAGCATTCTGTGCCGCCAAATCCGATTCATACTCCTTAATTGCCTTTTCCTTGTTGCTGATATCAGATTCATAATCCTCTATCTGGTCGTTTTTCTTATCGATCAGCTCAGACATTTCACTTTCCTTGCCTGTTGCCTCTTCCTGGGCAGCTTCAAGAGTTTTCTGTTCATCCTCCAGCTGGGTTTTCAGCTGGGCAATAGATGTCTTTGTATTCTGATACTCTGAGAGCATGCTTCTGTCATATCCCGAGATTTCTTCTATGTATTCTGCCTTGTTCAGCATTTCAGAGAAATTCTCAGCGTTGAAAAGGATGGAAACATAGGTGGTGTTTCCCTTTTCATACATAAATTTAATTCTCTGCTTCATGGAGGCATACTGGTTGGCCTCTGTCTCCTCTGCCTCCCGCAGCTGCTGTTTGATATCGGTAACCGCCTGCTGCTTTTCCGCAATCATGGACTCCAGCTGGGAGAGCGTATCCTGAATATCCATCAGCTGGCCATCGAGTTCAACCACATAATCGCTGAGACTTTCCTTCGCTTCTTCCAAATCCTTCTTTTCATTCTTAATTCCGGAAATGGTACTCTCCATATCCTTTTTTTCATTCTGTGCATTCTGTAAAGATGCCTTATCCTCAGCGGTATCAGCTGCAGGTGCAGCATGTACAGAAAGAGGGGTAAGTAATGTCATACACAAAAGAATGCCCAGTACTCTCTTTACGTTCCTCATACCTTTTTCCTATCTTATACTCGAATATGTTTTCTAACTGTAGTAAAGCTTCCAATAAATCCAATACCCACACCAATGCAGATGGAAACAGGAATCAGTGTGGTAAAAATCTGTTCCACAGATAAAAAGTTTAATATGGAGGTCAGCATGGTAAATCGGTTCAGCACGTAACCAATTACATTATTATAGATAAAATAAACAATCACCAGCGGAAGTGCTGAGCCCAGCAGACCAATCATAATACCCTCCACAACGAAAGGACATCGAACAAAGAAATCTGTTGCACCAATGTATTTCATAATATTGATTTCTTCTTTTCTGACGGAAATACCGATAGTGACCGTATTGCCAATCAAAAAGACAGATACTCCCAACAGAATAATAATAATACCAACTGCCACATAGCTGACCAGCTTATTGATGCCTGTCAGTGTATTTGCAGTTACCTCCGACTTATTGATGGTTCTGATTCCCTCAATGGACTCCAGATAGCTTACCAGCGTAGACTGCATGGAAACATCACTTAAATATATCTCAAGGTTTGCGCTGTCTGCCAGTGGATTTTCCGTAAAGCCGTCTGCGTATTCTCCCAGATATTCATCCTTAAAGCTGTTCCAGGCCTCCTCTGCGGAAACATAATTTA
The DNA here is from genome assembly GCA_964619485.1 of uncultured Lachnospiraceae bacterium. Classification (GTDB taxonomy): domain Bacteria; phylum Bacillota; class Clostridia; order Lachnospirales; family Lachnospiraceae; genus UBA2882. Next base: position 16,210 of record CAZUCI010000040.1, on the reverse strand, counting down.
CATGATCCACCTCAGCTCTTGCCTCAATGCCATTTTCAATCTCCTGAATCCGCTCTTCACTGATGCCTTCATCAAAGAATACCGTGACAGCAACACCATTCTGTGCCTCTTTTACAATATATTGAAAATTGGCCACAATAGAATAAAAAACGCCAAACATAAACAGACACGCACTGATGGTCGCAATAGAAGCAAGGGAGTACCATTTATTACGGAATATGTTTGTAATGCCCTGTTTTAATGTATATAAAAATGTACTAAATCTCATCTATGTAGGAACCTTCCTTCTGATCGCTGACAATAACTCCCTTATTCATTGTCACAACCCTTTTTTTCATTGCATTTACGATTTCCCTGTTATGTGTTACCACCAGAACCGTGGTTCCCTTTTCATTAATTTCCTCCAGGAGCTTCATGATTTCCCAGGAGTTCTTTGGGTCCAGATTTCCTGTAGGCTCATCTGCCAGCAGAATTGGCGGATTATTTACCAGTGCTCTGGCCAAAGCCACACGCTGCTGCTCGCCGCCGGAAAGCTGCTTTGGTTTTGCTTTGTATTTTCCTGCCAGACCCACAATGGAAAGAATAGAGGGAACATTTTTCTTAATCTGTTTGGTAGGTGTCTGAACAATTCTCTGGGCAAAGGCAACGTTTTCATATACATTACGATCCTTTAAAAGTCTGAAATCCTGAAATACAACACCAATATTCCGGCGATACTTTGGAATTTTCCTGTGCTTCAGCTTACCGACGTTCACTCCATTCACATCAATAGTACCCGACGTGGGGAGAAGCTCACGCAAAAGTAATTTGATCAGAGTTGATTTACCAGATCCACTGTCTCCAACAATAAACACAAATTCTCCTGTCTCGATGTGAATGCTGACATCATTCAATGCCGGTGCACCGGTTGAGTATGATTTGCTCACATGATCTAATGTAATCATTTCCTTTTTACCTGCTTTCCTTTTCTTTCCTCTTGCTTTTCAGCCCACACTCTGATTAATAATCAAAGCTTTCCATATATTTCATATATTTTACAACCATCAGCGCAATCTTAAAGGTGATGGCATCCTCAAACACTCTCAAATCCAGCCCGGTGCTTTTCTGAAGCTTATCCAGACGGTAAACCAGCGTGTTTCTGTGAATAAACAGCTGTCTGGAGGTCTCAGACACATTCAGACTGTTCTCAAAGAATTTATGAATCGTCGTGATCGTCTCCTCGTCGAAATCGTCCGGACTTTTTCCTCCAAAAATTTCGCGGATAAACATTTTGCAAAGAGGGATTGGGAGCTGATAGATCAAACGTCCAATTCCCAGCTCACTATACGCAATTACCCCCCGGTCCTCAAAGAAGATTTTTCCCACATCCAGTGCCATTTTGGCCTCCTTGTAGGAACGGCTGACCTCCTTGATTTCCCCAACAATATTTCCATAGGAGATATGCGCCTTGATGGAGCCCTCCTTATCTAACATATTCTTAATGCCTGCTGCCGTTTTCTCAAGCTCAGCCTTCGGGTCTGATTCTGTAATTTCCTTTACAATGACCACACTGTTCTCGTCAACTGCCGTGACAAAATCCCTGTTCACATTCCCCAGGTAGCTTCTGATTGCCTCCAGGGCATTGTTATCCTTACCGCCATTTGGCTCTACAATCATAACGGTTCTTCTGGCTTCCGTCGTAATATGAAGCTTTTTGGAACGGCTGTAAATATCTACCAGAAGTAAATTATCCAAAAGAAGATTCTTAATAAAATTATCCTTATCAAAACGTTCCTTGTAGGCAACCATCAATCCCTGCAGCTGAAAAGCCGCCATCTTACCTACCATATAGGTATCTTCCCCTGCTCCAATGACAACCAGAATATATTCCGGAACCTGCTCATCATAGATCTTAAAAAACTGATACTTTGAAAATTCCTGGCTGTCTGCCGGTGACTTTACAAAGTCAGCAACAACACTCTTATAATCACTCTCTGCATCAACAGTTTCTGCGACCTCGTTTCCATCAATGTCAATGACCGCAAAATCTACTCTCGTAATAGACTTCAACCCGTCAATTGTGTTTTGCAGTATCTGATTTGAAATCATAACCCCCGCTCCTTTTTATACAAGTTTACCAATGCAAATAACCCCAATTTGTTATTTTTGCTCATTATGTTAACAATAATAATATAATTCCACAAAAAAAGCTAGCTTTCAAGGATACTTTTTTGTGAATTTTTCATGTATTTTTCTACTTTTTTGCTAAAAATAAAGAATACAACTTGCACAAATGATTGCTCGAACCCTTGAATTCACAAAAAAGGACAAATCTCCCGGACCTGTCCTTTTATCTATCTCTGTGTTATTTTCTTTGTGAAGCTTCCTTCGCATGCTCTTCATAATGCTGAAGGCTTAAATGAAACCACTTCTTCACCAGACTGTCATAGACCTTGTGAAAAAAGCCCTTCTCATGCTCCAGGAGCTTTCGGTCCGCACGAAGCATCAGCCAGATATCCACATTCATCTTCATATGGTTTTCTGCAACGAACGATTCTCTCTTGGGTGTTTCCAGATTGGAAATGAGCACATTGGGCATGGTCATGTTCAATTCATTAATAAAGAAATCATCATCCGATGGAACCTCCTCCAATGCAGTACGTCCCAGAATTTTCAGGCCTTCCTGACACTCGTTCAGCTCAGCTTCCATCTTTTCCAATTGTGCACGTGTCTGACTAAGCAGGTAAACACTTTTGCGTCCTCTCACCAGCTTCTTCAGAAATTCCTGAATGAAAACATTATTTTCAATTTCATGGATGCGGTTTCTTCCCGCCACATCAGCAGCATGTAAAATATCTTCATCTGCAACTACTGTCATGTCAAGGGAATTCATCCATTCCTTTACTTCGGGCCTTTCCTGAGATGCGATCAGCCCTTTCATGGTGATAAAGGCAATCGTACTGACCTTACCATCATTTAAAAAGCCCTCCACCTTACGCATGGACTCTCTGACGGTCAAATCAGTCAGGCTGACACCCAATACTTCAATTTTCCTCATAGGTTCACCTTTTCATACATTGCATCTGTCAGCTTCTGCCAACGTTAAAATGACTGTATCACGTCTACAATCATATATGTAAAACACAGCACCACCGCAATAACAAGCGGAATGCTCCAAAGAGATTTTTTTGCTTCCCCGTTTTCTTTTCTCCCTGGCTTTATATAAACCTCCAATGCCTCTTTTCTGCCTTCAATCTGTGCGATCTTGATTAAAAGCATAATGGCAAGGGTTGTTGTAATCAACGCAATCACTCCATAAACTGAAATAGCAACACACATGGCCTCTGTATAGCTCATTCCCATCTGATCCAGAGACTGCTGCGTATATGCCGTCGTATCCATCCCCTCCTGCGATGTCTGGGACATCTGAAAGAATGCAAGAATCATATTGGAGGTATTGATACAGCAGTGGAAAATCATGGATGGCCAGATACTGTCTGTTGCCTCTAAAAGCAGAACACTCAAAATTCCAACCACAAAGGCATAGCTCATCTGATTAAAGTTCAGATGCATCAGTCCAAATAAAAATGCAGACATCAGAGTCGCGGCCCAAATCCGACCACTTCTTTTATACCCGTGATAAACCACACCGCGAAAAATAAATTCTTCATTTACAGGTCCAATAATTCCCACAACCAGAAGAGAAATCCCATAGGGAATCCCCATCAATGCCTGACTGATCTCATTCGCCGCATTATCCACAAACAGCATGGAAATTGCATTTACAACTATTATAAGCGGGGAACAAAGTACTGTGTAAGCTACAGTCAGCAGAATTGTAGAAATATGAACTCTTTTGTGAGCTATTAATGATACCGGACTGGTTCCGGTACCGACTAAGAAAAAAATGACCGGAACCAGCAGAATCAGCTGATTTAATACCAGCGCACCGATGGGACTCATCTGTGCGCCGGTCACAGTCAATAAAAAAATAACAAACGCCTCAAACAAAAGGGAGGCTAAAAATAACCAGTTAACTGATTTTGTATTCATATCTTTGGTAGAACAGACTCTTAGCTGTTCATCATGAAGTTCAGTAATTTGTTGATATCTTCTGGCTCATATGCTAACAGCTCTAATTCGGAAATTGTTCCATCAGAGAAAATGTTTGCCATTGATACATACTGGGAAAGCTTGGATTTCAGATTTAAACGGTCTCCTTCACCAGTTACTAATTCTACTTTACCTTTGCAGCTGTCGATTACTTCAAAAAATTTTTCAATGTCTTTAATGTTCTGTACTTTCATGTTTTCTCTCTCCTTTTCTCTTTTTTACAATTTGTATTATATAGCAATTGCTCTAAAAAGCAACTGTTTTTATATGAAATGGATATCATGGTCTGTAATCGCAATCACTTTTTCCTTGTAAAGACGGCCAATTGCTCTCTTAAACTCATTTTTACTCATATCCATTTTTTCACGTATTTCCTCCGGTGACGATTTGTCACAAAGCGGAAGGCTTCCGCCTGCTTCCTTTAACATCTCCACGATATGTTCTGCGTCCTTATCCATCTGCACATAGGCCTTTTGTCTGATGGACAGGTCGAGCTTTCCGTCTTCCTTCACAGCGGTAACACGGGCCTCAATGGTATCACCCACAGTCAGCCTGCCCCAGGGCTCTTTTGGAGAAATCATTCCCTGGAATTTATCATCAACCGCCACATAGGCACCAAAGCCTTCGGCTATTTCATATACGGTACCTTTAACCATATCATCCTTCTGATAATCTCCTGCAATCTCCAAATAGGGATAAAGCTTCATGGTCGCGGCAAGGCGCTCGCTCTTATCAATATAAAGGGCGGCAAGAACTTCCTCTCCCTCTTTTACCTTTCTTGTCTGCTCTTTAAAGGGTAGAAAAAGGTCCTTTTCCAGTCCCCAGCTTAAGAAGGCTCCGATAGCTCCAACCTGGGCGACCTTCATTCTTGCAATTTTTCCAAGGGTTACCATCGGCTCATTTACCGTGGCAATCAAGCGGTCCTTGGAATCCTTATAAAGAAATACCTCCAGTGAATCTCCAATATCAAATTCTGCAGGCACCTGTTTCTTTGGTAACAGTACCTTCTCCATATCCTTTTCAGACTCACCGCGCCTGGGCATATGTTCAGCCAGATACATGCCAAACTCCACTTTTTTCACTGCGCTTAGCCTCTGCTTTTTTCCTAATTCTAACATTCCTTCTCCATTCTGTGACTGGTAAATTCCACATTCGCAAAAATGCTGTGTGTCTGATCCTGCAAACTGATTCCAACCTTATCAGCCTCAGTATAAACTACGGGAATCATCACATCTCCCAGATGTGCCTGCATCCGATACTCCGCCCTCATCTGTCCAATTGTGAAATCCTCCGGCAGATAATCCATGGCGATTCTCACAAACTGTCCATTGTTGACATGGACATTGGTATCCAGATGATGGGGCATAATCGTCATAGGCTTTCTTTCCTCCCCCTCACCTGTAAACTTCACCTTTCGGTCTGCGTAGTCCATCTCCAGCTTTGGTTCTATTTTAAAGCCCTCCAGCATCTCGGGTGTAGCCATGGAAGGTCTTCCCGTCTCCATGTCAATCAGACTCCAGATGGAGTTTGCCACTGCCAGCTGTTCTCCCTCTCTGGTTCTCATCTGAAAATTTCTATAACCGATAAAGCCCTTAAATTCATAAGGTAAGGTTCCAACGGATACCTCTTCAAACAGCTTAGGATATCTTTTAATCACAATCTGCCAGGAGGACATTGCCCAGATCTTTTTTATCTTCTTCATATAGTCCATTCCAAGACCGATTGTCTCTGAATGAAAGGTGGAACAGTCCTGGAAATAATCCAGTAGTGCCGGCAGACTCAAAACACCCTTGCTGTCAAGTTCACTGTATCGAATGGTCCCTGTATACTCGTACATCTTCTTCCTCTTTCTCAAAATACTAAATCCAGTATAACATATTCCGGAATAATTCCTAGGCAAGCTCTTTCATCTTGTGGAACATTTTATTGTAAGCCACAATAACACTCTCTCCGGTATCCACAATATGCTTCAATACCTTGATGTAAGTTTCTTCTGTAAGATTTTCCGGAATAACCGCTTTATCAACATTTTTCTCCCAGTTGATTTGATACAGATCCTCCAGTCTCTCAATTTCCCTTTTTAACTCTTCCTTAGTTCTCATCATAATCCTCCCCCGCGAATTAAAAATATATGACGTATCCCCGCTGTGGTTCAACCGCCTGTTAATACATTTCTATTATTCTACCAAGGAATTTTTTTCATGTTAAGTCTTTACTTTTTTTATAATGCTGTTCCAGCCCGATAAATGTCAAAAAAAGACCTGATAAGAATTTATCAGATCTTAAACTGGGCTACCAGGATTCGAACCTGGAGATGACGGAGTCAGAGTCCGTTGCCTTACCGTTTGGCGATAGCCCATCAACATTTGATATTATATACAGATTTCAAAAAAAAAGCAAGCACTTTTTTTATTTTTTTCGTTTTATAAAAGGTCCACAGAAACTGCGGACCTTTCACCTGTTCGTTCCAGCATATTTACCGAACTATTTTATCTTAAACCTCAAACATCAGCTCTGCGTATGTAGGAATTGGCCATACCTCTTTGTCGACAATCATTTCCAGTTCATCGGCTGGCTGACGGAGCTCCATCATAGCTGCTTTGACAGTATCCTTATAGAAGAATGCCTGAGCCTTTACATCATCCATAGCACTACCCTTGGCTTCTGCCTTCTCCAGCTTGGAAAGAGCCTTCTGCATTGCAGCAAGCTTCTTGCTGACAGTTTTCAGAATATCGACCTGAACAGAGGCATCAGCCCCTGCTGCCTTCACAGCATTTACTGTGTCAGCAAGAGTCTTTGTGTATCTTACAACAGCAGGAATAATCTGTTTTCCAGCCATGTCAATCATGGTAAGCGCTTCAATATTAATTGTCTTGGCGTAGGTCTCATAAATGATTTCTTCTCTGGACTCAAGCTCTGCCTTGGTATAGATTCCGAATTTTTCAAATAAAGCAACTGCCTTTGGAGCCGTAATTGTGCAGGCTGCCTCAATCATGGATTTAATATTTGGCAATCCTCTCTTCTCAGCTTCTTTCACCCATTCATCGGAGTATCCGTTTCCGTTAAATACAATTCTCTGATGCTCATTCATATATTCCTTAATCAGGTCATGAACTGCCAGCTCAAAGTCATCTGCTTTTTCAAGTGTATCAGCAGCTTCACAGAAGGCTTCTGCAACAATTGCATTTAATGTGGTGTTTGGACCGGCAATGGAATCTGCGGAACCAACCATACGAAATTCAAATTTGTTTCCTGTAAAAGCAAAAGGTGAGGTTCTGTTACGGTCTGTTGCATCTTTTTCAAGATCTGGTAATGTTGAAACACCTGTCTCCAGTTTACCACCCTCTTTGCAGGAAGCGGCGGAGCCGGTCTCAACCAGCTGTTTCACAACATCCTCCAGCTGCTCGCCAAGGAAAATGGAGATAATGGCTGGCGGAGCCTCGTTTGCTCCTAATCTGTGGTCATTTCCTACATCGGAAGCAGACTGACGAAGTAAATCAGCATGCTTATCAACTGCCTTCATAATGCAGGCAAGCACAAGAAGAAACTGAATATTTTCATTTGGTGTCTGGCCCGGCTCTAATAAATTCACTCCGTTATCAGTTGTAATGGACCAGTTGTCATGCTTTCCGGATCCGTTTACACCGGCATATGGTTTCTCATGAAGCAGACATCTCATACTGTGTTCAACAGCGACTCTCTTCATTGTCTCCATAACCAGCTGATTGTGGTCAACAGCGATGTTTGCCGTCTCATAAATAGGTGCCAGCTCATGCTGTGCAGGAGCTACCTCGTTATGCTGTATCTTAGCCGTAACGCCTAATTTCCAAAGCTCTTCATTTAAATCCTTCATGTAAGCGCCGACGCGTTCACGGATAACACCAAAGTAATGATCCTCCATCTCCTGACCCTTTGGAGCTGATGCGCCAAACAGGGTACGACCGGAGAACATTAAATCAGATCTCTGTTTGTATAACGCTTCATCTACCAGAAAGTATTCCTGTTCAGCTCCAACAGAAGCGGTAACCTTAGTTGCCTCTGTGTTGCCGAATAATTTCACAATACGAAGTGCCTGTTTGGAAAGTGCTTCCATGGATCTGAGCAGAGGGGTCTTTTTATCAAGTGCCTCTCCTGTGTAGGAACAGAATGCAGTTGGAATGCAGAGAATCAGTCCGGTTGCACCCTCTTTTAAAAATGCAGGGGATGTAATATCCCATGCGGTATATCCTCTGGCTTCAAATGTGGCGCGAAGTCCTCCGGATGGGAAGGAGGAGGCATCAGGCTCACCCTTAATCAATTCTTTTCCCGAAAACTCTGTGAGCATTTTTCCACTCTCATCAGGATGTGTTACAAATGCATCGTGTTTTTCTGCTGTAATACCTGTCAATGGCTGGAACCAATGAGTATAATGAGTAGCACCGTTTGCAACAGCCCAGTCCTTCATAGCCTTTGCTACAACATTTGCTGTTCCCATGGAGAGCTCTCCGCCCTGTTCCATGACCTTTTTAACCTCTTTGAAAGCATCCTTTGGAAGACGTTCCTTCATCTTGCCAAGTGTGAATACATTTTTCCCGAAGATTTCTTCGACGTTCATTACTTCACTCATTTTTATTCTCCTTTTCATTGTTTGTTTTTTGGAGCCGGCCTCTGTAAACAAAAAAATGCCCCAAACCTATTGTTTGGAACATCCTCGTTCTAGCTACCTTATATGCGGCACTGCCGCCGTTTTCTATAAGATACACTTATTTCTAAAAAAATGCAAGAAAAAAATTCGTTTTTTTACAGGTTCTGCACTTTACCAGAAAAAAGAGCCATTTTTTTACAGGTTTACTGTTCACATTGTACAATAGGAACAGTAAACCGGTCAATATCATAGTTATACAGATTTTACTGTGGGTTATCTTGTATTTCCGTCGATTTTTTTCGAAGAATATCAGCCACTGCTGCAGGCTGATCCAGGGTAATAAACAGCTTCTGTTTTGGATGGGGACAGCTCTCCATACTCTCACCGTCTTCGTTGACGATTGCCAGAACCCTTGTCTCCACATTTCTTCCGTCGGGCTTCATAATCTCAATGGTTTCGCCCACACAGAATTTATTTCGCTGTTCAATGGTAACCGTATTTTCCTCAACCGCTCCAACAATTCCAAGATAAATATATTCATTTACATAGGTATTATTGTCATAAATCTGTGTGTTTTCATCGGGCTTGCCAAAATAGAAGCCTGTCGTGAACTGTCTGTAGGTACATTTGGAAATTTCCGCATGACACCAGGGCAAAATTGCTTCATATGCCTCTGGAGATTCCATTGCCGCATCAATGGCTTTTCGATAGGTTCTTGCCACTGTTGCAACATAGAGTGCCGTCTTCATCCTTCCTTCAATTTTGAAGCTGTCAATTCCTGCATCCAGCATTTCCGGAATATGTTCTACCATACAGAGGTCCTTGGAATTAAAAATGTAGGTTCCGCGCTCATTTTCATACACAGGCATATACTCACCCGGTCTGGTCTCTTCCACAATGGAATATTTCCATCTGCATGGGTGTGTGCAGGCTCCGTGGTTCGCATCCCTTCCTGTAAAATAGTTGCTTAAGAGACACCTTCCGGAATAGGAAATGCACATTGCCCCATGGATAAAGCTCTCAATCTCCATATCCTCTGGAATGTGCTCACGGATTTCTTTAATTTCTCTCAGGGATAATTCTCTTGCACAGACTACCCTGCGAATTCCCTGATTATACCAGAACTGAAAGGTCAGATAGTTGGTGTTATTCGCCTGGGTACTGATATGAATTTCAATTCCAGGGCAGTATTCCTTTGCCAGCATTACCATTCCCGGATCTGCAACGATCATGGCATCCGGCTTCAGCTTTGCAAGCTCCTTAAAATACTCTGCCGCACCATTCAAATCGTAATTATGTGCAAGAATATTGGCTGTCACATGGACCTTTACTCCATGGGCATGGGCATACTCGATGCCCTCCTTCATCTCCTCTTTTGAAAAGTTTTTTGCCTTGGCGCGAAGCCCAAAGGCTTCTCCGCCAATATAGACAGCATCTGCTCCAAAAGCAACGGCGGTCTTCAACACCTCCAGGCTGCTGGCCGGAATCAATAGTTCTGGTTTTCTCATATCGTTCACCTTTTTTACAATTTCTTTTTCAATTACCTTGTACAATTATTTTTACAATTACTTTTTTACAGAAAGTGCCACGCCATCTCCCAATGTCAGGATAGCGGTCTCCAGCTGCTCGTGATTTTTCAATGTATATAAATAGTCCCGCATTCTCTTATGAATGGTTCGGTCTCTTCTTGTAATGGCATACTTTGATTCGATAATGTCTCCATCCTGCAGTACATTATCGGAAACCAGCAGCCCTCCCGGAGGCAGAAGCCTTAAAATATCCGGAAGAAAGTGAATATACTGTCCCTTTGCTGCATCCATAAAGATAAAATCAAAGGTTCCATCCAACTCCTTTAGTATATCAGCCGCATCCCCCTCCAAAAGGGTAATCTTTTCTTCTTTTCCATTTTTCCTGAAGTTTTCCTTTGCCAGGGGAATCCTCTTCTCATATTTTTCTATGGTCGTAATATGCCCGTCCTCCGGCATGAATTCACTCATCAATAACGTAGAAAAACCGATGGCAGTTCCGACCTCCAGAATCTGCTTCGGTTTGTTCATAACGATCAGTGTTTTCATGAGAGACTGCATCTCTTTTCGAATAATGGGAACATCCGTCTTATGTGCATAAAGCTCAAGCTCATCCAGATAAGACGGATTTCCATTTTCCAAAGAATTGATATACGCCGTAAATCTCTCGTCTGTAATCACTTCTTTATCTCCTCCCGGTAATTCCTGCAGCTTTCCCTGTTTCTGTTGCTTTTATTCCTCTGCTGCTTCCGAATCCTGCTCTGAGATATCATAGCCCTCTGTACCTTCCTCCACCATGGAATCCTCTCCGGCATTATCGATAATTTCACTGGATTTTTCTCCATCCCCGGTCTCGGTCTCTACCTCCGATTCATTGGTAACAGCATTGATTACCATATCTCCATCCTTCTCTTCTTCCTTAGGCGTTGCCATTACTGCAAGCATTTCCTGTGAGGTCATGGAATTATTCAAATCATAGACACCTGCCTGAAGGTCATCCTTATATTCTGACAAAAGAATCTGTACCCAGAACAGCTTCCAGTCATCTACCAGTCCCTCTTCTTCAAAGCTCCTGGCTATTTCCTTTTTATCCATATCTTCTGTAATGGTGACAGTTCTGTCAACTCCCGGGGACAGTGCCGCCGGAATATCTGCAAAAATGCGGTATCCAAAGTTATATGCCATAATTGCAGCACGGTATATTGCAAAGAGAATTGCTATGGTCAAAATAATACGGAACACGGTGCCAAAAACAGCACCCGTTATTTTTTTTGCGTTCATTTATGTTTTCTCCCTTCCAGATGGCTACATCTGTGAAGCAAACGCAGTCGAAATACTCTCGCTCACTTCCTGAAACATACGGCAGTAATCCAGCTCAGCCTCCAGATAATCGTTTACAATCGGATTTTTGCGAAACTCGGCATACTCTTTTTCAAACCGGTCTGTTTCGTCAAAAAGTGCATCCGAATCCATTTCGTTCTGCAGTCGGAAATTTCTTTCGCGAAACTCGTCGATTTTTTTTGCCAGATCTGGATGTGCCTCAATTCTATGGCACTGTTCCACAAAACACTGATATACTTCACTCTGCTTTAGTCTTTCAATAAACTGTTCCGTTTCTCTTTTGACATCAACCATGTTTATGCCACCTTTTTCCTCAAGTTTAAACTTCCATGATAATCGGAAGAATCATTGGGCGTCTCTTTGTCTTCTTCCAGAGGTAATCACTTAATGAATCGCGGACAGAGGATTTGATTTTTCCCCAGTCGGAAACATTTCTCTCCTGAAACTTTTCCATCAGATCCATGACAATTTCTCTTGCTCCATCCATGAGTTCATCCGACTCACGCACATAGACAAATCCTCTGGAGACAATATCCGGTCCTGAAACCACATGAGAGCTGTAGGTATCCAATGCCATAACAACAATCAGAATTCCATCCTCTGCCAGGTGCTGTCTGTCACGCAGGACAATATTACCCACATCACCGACACCGATGCCATCCACATATACGGCACCAACAGGCACTTTTCCAGTTACCTTTGCACCATTTTCCTCTATTTCAAGTACATCTCCTGAACTCAGAATAAAAATATCCTCCGGCGCATAGCCCAGTTCCTTTAAAAGAGCCGCCTGCGCTTTCAGATGACGGTACTCACCATGGACAGGAATCGCATATTTCGGTTTTACCAGCGAATAGATCAGTTTGATTTCTTCACGACAGGCATGACCGGATACATGAGCATCCTGGAAAATAACATTTGCGCCCTTTGCATAAAGCTCATTGATAACCTTGGACACTGCCTTTTCATTCCCGGGAATCGGGTTGGATGAAAAGATGACCGTATCAAGTGGTCCAATGGAGACCTTGCGGTGCATTCCGCCTGCCATACGGCTCAGAGCCGCCATACTCTCACCCTGACTTCCCGTGGTAATAATAACAGTGCGGTCATCCGGATAATTTTTCAGCTGTTCAATATCAATCAGT
>CAZUCI010000040.1:0-3472 GCA_964619485.1 uncultured Lachnospiraceae bacterium | reverse complement strand
TGTATTGTCCGGGATATTGATATATCCCAGATTCATGGCAGTATCAATGATACTTACCATGCTTCGTCCCTCTACAACTACCTTTCGTCCAAACTTGTCAGCCGAGTTGATAATCTGCTGAACACGGTCTACGTTGGAGGCAAAGGTGGCTACAATAATTCTTGAGTTGGCATTTTCTGCAAACAGATTATCAAAGGTCTTTCCAACGGTTTTTTCAGACTGGGTAAATCCAGGTCTCTCCGCATTGGTACTGTCGCACATCAGTGCAAGAACGCCCTTTTTACCAATCTCTGCAAATCTCTGTAAATCTATGGCATCTCCAAATACCGGAGTATAGTCCACCTTGAAATCACCGGTGTGAACAACGATACCGGCCGGTGAATAAATCGCCAGTGCAGCCGCATCCACAATACTGTGATTGGTTTTGATAAATTCAATTCTCAATTTTCCAAAATTAATATTCTGACCAAATTTTACTACTTTTCTCTTAACGGAGCGCTCCAGACCATGCTCCTTCAATTTCTTTTCGATGATGCCCATGGTAAGCTTGGTGGCATAAATTGGGACCGGGACATCCTTCAAAACATAGGGCAGGGCTCCAATGTGGTCCTCATGTCCATGAGTGATCATAAAACCCTTGATTTTTTCAAGGTTCTCCTTCAGATAGGTTACATCCGGAATTACAAGGTCAATTCCCAGCATATCATCCTCCGGGAATGACAGACCGCAGTCCACAACAACAATACTGTCCTCATATTCGAAGGCAGTGATGTTCATTCCAATCTGCTCCAATCCTCCCAAAGGGATAATTTTAAGCCTGGAGCTTACTGGATTTGTTTCTTTTTCTTTCTTCAATTAATTTTCCTCCACATTTCTTACAATAGCTGCAGAGGCTGTTTTTCATCCACGGCAGATGAGAGAGCGATGGTGATGTTCTGATTCGCCGCCGGTTTCCTTCCCGATCACAAAGCGCACGAACCCATCATCCAGACTCCTCTTATCCACAGGATGCAGCCTGTATAACAGCATTGCTTTATAAATATTATATAGTTTTCCCTGTTTCATCCGGTTCTATTCCGGCAGGGCTATAACCTTACGTCACACTTCCTCTTCATCCTCAAGAAGCTCAATTCCATCTAAAATATCTTCAAAAACCGCTGCAACCGCATCCAGTTCCTTTTCTTCCGATACAATTTCATACACTGCCTCTTCATCGGCTTCCGCAGAAAGATCCTTCAGAATATAGGCCTGTGAATCTCCCTCTTCCTCCTCTGTGACAAGCAGATAATTAACACCGCCCAGACGGGTCTGTTCCAAAACATAAAAAGACACTGCTTCTTCGCCTTCCGGCTGAAATAAAATTTTTTCCACTAAACATTCTCCTGACTTTTTAAATAGTCCAAATAACCCTGAAGAATAAAAGATGCCGCAATCGCATCCACATAATCCTTCCGGTTCTCTCTCCTGATTCCTGCTTCCATCATAACCCTGTCCGCTGCAACGGTTGTCAGTCTCTCATCCCAGAGAATTACTTCCAGCCCTGTTCTGCGCGCCAGCATATCCGCAAACTCCCTTGATTTTTCAGCACGCTCTCCTTCTGTCGCATTCATATTGCGCGGCAGTCCTAAAACGATTCTGTCAACCTCATATTCCACAATCAGCTCTTCAATTCTGGCCAATGTCTGGCGCAGCTTGTTCTCTGATTTTCTTCGCACAATCTCTACGCTCTGTGCCGTAAGAAACAAAGGGTCACTGACAGCGACTCCCACTGTCTTTGATCCAAAGTCCAATCCCATTATTCGCATTCATACCTCTTTACTGCCATTTGTTGGTCTTAATGTATTCCTTTAACATTTCCTCAACCAGCTCGTCCCGCTCCACCTTCATAATCAGGCTTCTGGCATTCATATGGCTTGTAATGTAAGTCGGATCACCGGACATAATATATCCTACAATCTGATTTACCGGGTTGTAGCCCTTTTCAGTCAAAGCTTCGTATACGGTTGATAAAACAATTTTGACGCCGTTATCCGGCTCTGTTACTTTAAAATATTGTGTGTTTCCCAAATCCTGCATTTCATCACGCCCCTAATCCATAGATATAGTTATCTTACTCTAAAACCCACAAAAATACAATGTTTTTTATTTGCTCCATCATTACTCCATCATTACTCCATCAGAACAATGTCGTCACAAAGCATTCCCGCAAGCCTTCCCTTTATCATCCGGTTGGACAGATTTTCCTCTGTTTTTTTTGCCACACGGACATAGCGGGTGGTGTGCCCAAGCTCATAGGATATGCCATTGATGCTTTTATTTTCTTCAAAAAGTACTTCCTCCCGGGCTCCCACAAAGGACTGACGATAGGCCAGCGACTGTCTCTGCTCCAGCTCCAGCAGAATACGGCTTCTCCGCTTCTTGATTTCCCCATCAACCTGATTCTTCAGCCCGGCAGCCACAGTGCCCTTTCGCACGGAATAGGGAAAGATGTGCATCTCAAAAAAGCTGATTGTTTCAAGAAAGCTTTTTGTCTTCTCAAATTCCTCCTCTGTCTCTCCGGGAAATCCCACAATCACATCTGTGGTAATCGCAGGATGACTCAGATACCTTCGCAAAAGCATGACACTCTCTTTGAATTCCGCTGTCGTATATTTTCGATTCATACGCGTCAGTGTCTCATCACATCCGCTCTGAAGAGACAGGTGAAAATGTGGGCACACCTTTGGCAGCTCTGCCAGCATTCTGGCAAATTCCTCCGTGACAATCCTTGGTTCCAGAGAACCAAGGCGAAGTCTTTTCACCCCGTCCAGGTCATGAATCTGCTTGATCAGCTGTGGAAGATGGGATGTTCCATAATTGTAGCTTTCTCCGTCAAAATCCACTCCGTAGGAGCTGATATGGATTCCCGTGAGGACAAATTCCTGATAGCCCTTTTCAACCAGCCCCTGAATTTCCTCGATGATATCCTCCGTTCTTCTGGAGCGCACCCTTCCTCTTGCAAAAGGAATAATACAGTAGGAGCAGAACTGATTACAGCCATCCTGAATTTTGATATATGCGCGGGTATGTTCCCCGGTCTGTTCCAAGCGCATCTGCTCATACTCATCGGTATGATTGATATCGATAATATGCTCCTCTAAAGGATGCGCTCTGTCAGATACCGACAAAGGCGCCGCCCCGGAAAGCCTTCCAATCTCGTCCCGCTGCTGCAGATATGCACAGATAATATCAGCTGCATCCTTCTTCTGGTTATTTCCAATTGCAATGTCAATGCACTCGTCCATCCGCAGCTGTTCTTCCCCGGTCTGTACATAACAGCCCATGGCAACCACAATTGCCTGCGGATTTCTCTTTTTGGCCTGATGAAGCATCTGGCGGCTTTTTCTGTCCGCAATATTTGTTACGGTACACGTATTTATAATATAAATATCGGCATTTTGATCAAATGGTACAATTTTGAAACCGATTTCAG
>CAZUCI010000039.1:0-28803 GCA_964619485.1 uncultured Lachnospiraceae bacterium | reverse complement strand
GTGGAATCCATCGTGCTTCTTGCAAGAAACATACAGAAAGCACGATAGAGAGAATATAGCCGAAGATGGATGGGAGATGATGCAGTGGAAAGTCATGGAGAAATCCTCATATATCAGACCGAAGATGGTCTGACGAAGATTGATGTTAATATGCAGAATGAAACGGTATGGTTGACGCAGGAGCAGATGGCAGACCTGTTTCAGAGAGATAAATCAATTATTTCCCGGCATGTAAAAAATATTTTTTTAGAAGGAGAATTAGACGAAAGACTGGTTGTTGCAGAATTTGCAACAACCAGTCAACATGGTGCAATAGAAGGTAAAACTCAAAGCAATATCACACAATTTTATAATTTAGATGTTGTAATCTCCGTTGGATATCGAGTGAAATCTCAACGTGGTGTACAGTTCCGTATCTGGGCGACAAACATCTTGAAGAGGATTACTTAAACAGTATTAAGCAGCTAGAGCAAAGAAGTAATAAATAGACAAATAAGTGGAGAGAAAGAGCAAATGAAAAACTTATGGAATAAGTGGAACAGTATCAGTTTAATATTAAGAATCGCAGCAGGTGTAGTTCTGGGTGTGATTCTGGCATTGTGTGTTCCACAGCTGACAGGCATTGGAATATTGGGAACTGTATTTGTAGGAGCATTGAAGGCCATTGCACCGGTACTAGTCTTTATAATTGTTATCAGCTCCCTGGCTAACGCAACAAAGTCAGTTGGAAAGAAGTTTCGGACAGTTATTGTATTGTATATGTTAAGCACATTCCTGGCTGCATTTCTTGCGGTTTTGGTCAGCTTTATCTTCCCTGTCACACTGAAACTGACAGGCGAGGCAAGCGGATTGACACCACCATCTGGCATCGTGGAGGTGCTGGAAACCTTACTGACAAGTGCAGTAGCGAATCCGATTGGAGCTATTGTTGATGCAAATTATATTGGTGTTTTGGTATGGGCTGTCATTTTAGGTCTTGCCCTTAAAAAAGCGAAGGATACAACAAAGAAAACACTGGAGGATATTTCGGACGCCGTATCCCAGGCAGTTGGATGGGTGATTTCCTTTGCACCCTTCGGTATTTTGGGGTTGGTATTTACGACAGTATCAACGAACGGAATCAGCATCTTTGCGGACTACGGTAAATTATTAGCAGTTTTGGTTGGCTGTATGCTGACAGTTGCATTAATCATTGATCCGCTGCTGGCTGGAATCACAATGCACAAAAACCCATATCCACTGGTTTTCCGCTGCCTGAAAGAAAGTGGAGTTACAGCCTTTTTTACAAGAAGCTCAGCGGCAAATATACCGGTAAATATGAAACTGTGTGAAAAACTGGGATTAGATGAAGATATGTATTCCATTTCCATTCCACTGGGTTCCACCATTAACATGGATGGAGCAGCAATTACCATTACAGTTATGGCATTGGCAGCAGTGAATACTCTGGGTATAGCTGTCGATATTCCAACAGCCATTATCTTAAGTGTGCTGGCAACTGTGTCTGCCTGTGGTGCATCCGGTGTTGCCGGTGGTTCTTTATTGCTGATTCCAATGGCCTGTTCGTTGTTTGGAATTCCAAATGATATTTCCATGCAGGTAGTTGCAGTTGGCTTTATTATCGGTGTTGTTCAGGATTCCTTTGAAACGGCAATCAATTCTTCAGGGGATGTTCTCTTTGCAGCGACAGCAGAGTTTAGAGAGTGGAGAAAGAACGGAAAAGAGATTCGGTTTTAAGTATAAAGCTAAAGTGTAAATTGCAAGGCTTAAAAAAATTGAAGTTTACACAATTACGTGCTATACTTATTCTATTATGCTTTGACACGTTGAAGCACTATCAAAAAAGCAATGATTTACTTTAGGAAGGAATGTAGTCATGTCAGAAAAAAAGATTATGTTAGGAAACGAGGCTATAGCCAGAGGAGCCTATGAAGCGGGAGTCAGAGTATCAGCAGCTTATCCTGGAACTCCAAGCACAGAAATCAGTGAGAATCTGGTGAAGTATCCGGAGATTTATGCAGAGTGGTCTCCCAATGAAAAAGTAGCAACAGAGGTTGCAATCGGAGCCTCCATCAGTGGAGCACGTGCAATGGCATCCATGAAGCACGTCGGTGTAAATGTTGCATCAGACCCTTTATATACCATTTCATATTCAGGGGTAAATGGTGGACTTGTATTAGTAGCAGCTGATGATCCGGGTCTCTACAGCTCTCAGAACGAGCAGGACACAAGATGTGTGGCAAGAGCTGCACAGGTTCCAGTGCTGGAGCCATCAGATTCACAGGAAGCAAAGGACTTCATGAAGCTTGCTTTTGAATTAAGTGAGAAATATGATACACCGATGATTCTTCGTACAACAACAAGATTATCCCATTCTCAGGGCATGGTTACGTTGGAGGACAGGGTTGTTCCGGAGAATAAGCCTTATACACGTAACCCACAGAAAAATGTTATGATGCCTGGTAATGCCAAGGTCAGACATCTTTTTGTAGAGCAGAGATTAAAGGATATGGCAGCGGATGCTTCCTCAATGCCGATCAACCGCGCAGAGTACAGAGATACATCCATTGGTTTCATTACCTGTGGTATTGCTTATCAGTATGTAAGAGAAGCCTGTCCAAACGCATCTGTGTTAAAACTTGGTATGGTTCATCCACTTCCAAAGAAATTAATAGAAGATTTTGCATCTAAAGTTGATACCCTATACATATTTGAAGAGCTGGAGCCGGTTATTGAAGAACAGGTTAAGTCCTGGGGAATCAAGGCAATTGGTAAGGAAATTTTTACCGTTCAGGGCGAATACAGTGCAAACATGCTTCGTAAGGCTGTATTAAAAGAGAACCTTGATATTAAACCGGCTAAAAATGTTCCGGCCAGACCTCCAATTTTATGTCCTGGATGTCCTCACAGAAGTGTTTATTCCGTATTAAACAAATTAAAGATTCATGCGGCAGGAGATATCGGCTGCTATACCCTGGGTGCAGTTGCACCTCTGAATGTTGTTGATACTACTGTTTGTATGGGCTCCAGTATTTCAACACTTCACGGTATGGAAATGGCGCAGGGCAAAGATTATGTGAAAAACTGGGTTGCTGTTATCGGAGATTCAACCTTTATGCATACAGGTATCAACTCCCTGATGAATATGGTATACAATCAGGCAACAGGAACAGTTATGATTCTTGATAACTCTACCACAGGTATGACAGGTCATCAGGATCACGCTGCAACAGGAAAAACCTTAATGGGTAAGGTCGTTCCGGCAATCAACATTATGTATCTTTGCCAGTCTCTTGGAATCAAACATGTAGTAGAAGTCAACGCATTTGATTTAGAGACCCTGGAAAAGACAATTAAAGAAGAAACACAGAGAGAAGAGCTTTCTGTCATTATTACAAAATCCCCTTGTGTTTTATTAAAGGGTCAGGTATTCCCAAATAAATGCAGACCATTAAGTGATAAATGCAAGAAATGTGGCGCATGCTTACGTCCAGGCTGTCCGGCATTAACCAAAAATGAAGATGGAACAATCTCCATTGACGAGACAATGTGTAACGGCTGTGGATTATGTATGCAGCTGTGCAAATTTGGCGCCATCGAGAAAGTGGAGGTAAAGTAATGCAGACAAAAAATATTATGATTGTAGGTGTAGGCGGACAGGGAACTCTGCTTACCAGTAGAATTTTAGGTGGAATCGCATTAGAGGCAGGATTTGATGTAAAGCTTTCTGAGGTGCATGGAATGGCTCAGCGTGGTGGAAGCGTTGTTACCTTTGTAAGATATGGTGATGAGGTTGCGGAACCAATTGTAGAGGAAGGACAGGCAGATATTCTGATTGCCTTTGAACGTCTGGAGGCTATGAGATACGAACAGTTTTTGAAAAAAGATGGTGTCATTATTGTGAATGATCAGCGTATTGACCCAATCACTGTTGTTACAGGTGCTGCTTCCTATCCGGAGAACATTATTGAAACATTAAAGACAGAGCATACGGTATTTGCGATTGATGCCATGGCAAAGGCAAAAGAAATTGGAAATACCAAGACCTTTAATGTCATTGTTCTTGGTATGGCCGCAAAGCATATGGATTTTTCAAGAGAAAACTGGCTTGAGGTTATTAAAAAGACAGTTCCTCCCAAGACCATTGAGATTAATACGAAGGCATTTTTAGCAGGGTACGAACAATAAAATAGCGGAGGGTTACAAAAATGATCTGGAATGAAACAAAAGAATGTATGAGCCGGGATGAAATTGCCAATCTTCAGAGTAAGCGTCTGGTGAAGGTGGTTGACCGTGTATATCATAACGTTGAATACTATCGTAAGAAAATGCAGCAGGTAGGTCTGGAACCGGGGGATATCAGAGGAATTGAGGATTTAAGCAAGCTGCCATACACCACCAAAATCGATTTGAGAGACACCTATCCTTTTGGATTGTTTGCAGCACCACAGTCTGATATTGTACGTATTCATGCTTCCAGTGGAACCACGGGAAAAGCAACGGTAGTAGGCTATACCAGACACGATCTTGAAGTGTGGAGTGAGTGTGTCGCACGTTCCTTTACACAGGCAGGTATAACCAAAAATGACCGTATTCAGATTGCATATGGCTATGGACTTTTTACAGGTGGTCTTGGTGCACATTACGGTGCAGAGCATTTGGGAGCTACCGTTGTTCCAATGTCCACCGGAAACACCAAAAAGCTGATTACCATGATGAAGGACTTTGAGGTGACAGCAATCGCATGTACACCTTCCTATCTGTTACATATTGCAGAGACGCTGGAGGAAATGGGCGAGCTTGGAAACATCAGGCTGAAAACAGCAGTGTGTGGAGCAGAGCCATGGACAGAGAAGATGCGTCTGCAGATTGAAGAGAAGCTTCACATCAATGCTTTTGATATCTATGGACTTTCAGAGGTTATGGGGCCTGGTGTTGCCTGCGACTGTATAGAGCATGCAGGTTTACACGTTCATGAGGATCATTTTATTCCTGAAATTGTTTCCGCAGATACCCTTCAGCCGATTGCAGCAGGAGAGACCGGAGAACTGGTATTTACCACCCTTACCAAGGAAGGCCTGCCACTGATCCGTTATCGTACCAAGGATTTGACCAGTATCGACTACAGTCCATGTGCATGTGGAAGAACAACTGCAAGAATCAGCCGCTTCAAGGGAAGAAGTGACGATATGCTTGTTATCCGTGGTGTCAATGTATTCCCATCACAGGTTGAGGCTGCACTTTTGGAAATCAGTGAGACAACCCCTCACTATTTGATGATTGTAGACAGACAGGGAACTCTGGATTCTTTGGAAATTCAGGTGGAAGTTGAAGAACGTTTCTTCTCTGATGAAATTAAAGAGCTGGAGAATCTGACACGTAAGATTGGTCATGCAATTCAGAATGCTCTTGGAATTGCCGCTAAAATCAAGCTGGTAGAACCAAAGACTCTGGAACGCAGCATGGGAAAATCTGTACATGTAATTGACAGACGTAATCTGATTGAGTAGTGATGTTAGAACAGACTGTAAATAAACAGACTACAAATGAACAGATTATGAGTGAACAGACTATGAATGAATAGTTGGGCATCAGGACTTCATCTGCTTTGCAGACACCTCATGCCAAAGGGAGGGAAAAAATATGTATTTAAAACAATTGGCAATCTTTATTGAAAACAGAGAAGGACGTTTAAAGGAAGTGCTTGCCTGCCTGAAAAATCAGGATATCAACATTATATCCTTAAGTCTTGCGGATACTGCTGATTACGGTATGCTCCGTATGATTGTTTCAGAGCCACAGAAGGCATTAGATGCTTTGAAGGAATGTGAATTTACAGCAATGTTAACAGATGTTCTGGCCTTTAAGCTGGAGCATAAGGTTGGACAGCTGCAGGAGCTTCTTGAGGTAATCTGCAGCGCGGGAATGAACATTGAGTACATGTACGCACTTGCAACAGGCAATGATGATGCTTCCATCGTTATCAAAACCTCTGATTTGGACAAAGCACTGGCAATTCTGGAAAAAGAGGACATTACACTGATCTCACAAAAAGATATTGAGAGTATGGAATAGGATTAAAAAATAGTGAACCGCTAAAATGCCGACCCGGGAAATCAGACGAAAGCTGATCATTGCTGGGCCGGTATTTTTATGTAAAAAAGGAAGCAAAGCAGCAGGGATAGCATTTGAAATTTTGTCTTTTGCGTCTGCATATTTGTCTTTCATGTCTAAAATCTTGCTTTTTTTCAAAAACACAATAGAATAAAACTTGTAGTTGATCAGTTACAAATTATGGAGGACACGCGTGATACCTATAGCAGTTTGTGATGATGAAAAGGCAGTGCTTGACCGGACGCGGGAGCTGCTGCAGCAATATGATAAAGCACCCTTGCAGGTGGACATATTCACCAGTGGTGAGGAGCTGGTTCAAAGTGGAAAATCCTATGAAATTATTTTTCTGGATATTGATATGAAGGGGATGAACGGGTTTGAAACGGCGAAAGAGATACGGAAAAGAGACAAGCAGGTAAAGCTGATTTATGTGACAAATTACAGCGATTACACCATTTTTGCCTTTGAGGTGCATGCCTTTGCCTATTTGCTGAAGCCATTAAAAAGGGAGGAACTGTATGAGCAGCTGCAGGAGGCTCTGTCCTACGGAGAGAAAAAGGAGGAGGAGCTTGAATTCGTTACAAAAGAGGGGATTATAAGGAGAAAACCCTCCCAGCTTTTGTTCTTTGAGTACGTGGGAAGAGAGGTTGTGCTCCATGCAGAAAAGCAGACGTTTCATATGCGTGAAAAGATAGGCGATATTCAAACCAGGATGGAAAGCTATGATTTTGTTATGCCTCACAAAAGCTTTGTGATTAATCTTTATCACGTTTTTAAAATTGACGGGACAGAAATTGTTATGGCAGATGGAAGCAGAATTCCATTATCCCAGAAAAAAGCGGCCTGGTTTCGCAGGGTATTGAATCGGTATCTTGCTTCAGAGAAAGGAAGTGGCAGATGAATATTTTAGTATATGTGATTTTGCCAATGATTGGAAGCCTGTTCCTGATACTGAGTATTTTCTATGGACTGAAGGAGATGGGCTGTGAAAATCCGGGAAACACAGGAAAGCGTTATCTTGTTATTGCTGTCTATAGCATCCTGTCCCTGCTGGCTTCCCTATTGGGAAATGGTATTATCAATTTACTCTTTTTGCTGATACTTCCATTTGCTGCAAGATGGATTTATCAGACGGGAAGAATCTACTTATTATATTATTTTATTGCAGTAATTGTTGTATATCTGGCAGATGCACTTTTTTCCATTCTCTTTTCCAGCATCATGGGGGGCGGAGCATTTTATCTGAATTCCAGCGAGCTGAGCTTTTGTGCCTATGTGGTAACACTGCGTCTGATAGAATTTTTACTGATTCGCATTTTTGTACTGGTGGTAAAAAAGAAAAGGGAAGAGGAGCTGACAGCAAGGCAGCTGGTTATTGCATTTTTACTGCCGCTCTTTTCCATTGTAAATCTGTATTCTATTACTTATTTTATGCAGATTTATATAACGGAGGAGATGCTGCTTCTCTTTTTGGTCAATCTGGTGCTGCTCATTGCAATAAATATTTATTTTGCTGTGATTTCAGATACGGTTGGGGAGAACAATCGACTGGAGCGGGAGCTGGTGCTCTCCAGGCAGCAGGCACAGTTCCAGGCAGACTATTATACAAGAGAAGAAGAAAAATACGAGGAATCCAGAAAGCTGATTCATGATATTCGCAATCATATTCAGACGATGGATGAGCTTTACAGAGAAAGTCAGGCAGAAGCAAAGCCGGAAACCAGGGAAAATGCAGACAATTATATGGAGCATCTTCGAAACAGCTTAAACGACCTGGGGCAGAAGTATTATACCTCCAACCGGTTGTTAAATATAATTCTGAATGACAAGGTCTCGCAGATGAAAAAGAGGGGAATCACACCGGATATCCGCATTGGCGAGGTGCAGCTTTCCTTTATGAGAGAGATTGATATTACCACAATTTTTGCCAATTTGCTGGACAATGCCATTGACGCGGCAGAGAATGGAAGCATTAAGCTGCGGGCCAGCCAGTCAGGTGGATTGATTTCTGTGCTTATGGAAAACAGCTGTGTAAAGGAACCGGAGACAAGGAAGGGAACACTGAAATCCAGTAAGAAAAACCATGAGGGTCTGGGCATGAAAAATGTGGCAAGAGCCCTGGAAAACTATGATGGTGATCTGCAGTGGCAGTGGGAGAATGAAGTATTTGTTACGAGTATTATGCTGGTAAACAGGGAAGAGAGCCTGGGCATGTGATGGTGCATCAGGGGAGAAAAGGAGAGATTGTATGAGAAAATTAGTTGGAATGTTTGTTGTTTTAGTTGGAATGGTACCATTTTTGATTGGATGCGGCAGTACACAGCTGTCGGAAATATATGATGCTGACACCGTGGAGGCACAGGCCAAAACCCTGATAGACAACCTGAATTCAGGTTCATATGACGCGGTAGTGGATTGCTTTACGGATGATATGAAGGCAGCACTGCCGGCAGAGACCCTGGAGAAGAGTGTTGGGGATTATATTGCCCAGGCAGGAGCATTCAGTGAATATTCCGCTGCATCAGTAGTCGGAACCCATGACAAGAAGAGCGACCAGGATCTGGCTGTGGCAGTGGTAGTGGCAAAATGTGCAGACAAAAGCCTGACCTATACCGTGTCCTTTAATCCGGATATGCAGGTCAGCGGACTTTATGTGAAATAGAGATTTTGCATGTAAAACCGCAGACTGTATATAAAATAAAAGCCCTGCATGTAAAACCGCAGACTAAGAGTAAAAAGAGTTCCTTTCCAGCAAAGTGGAGAGGGGCTTTTTTTGTGCGCTTACCGGTCTGCGTTTGAAAAATGATGTTATAGGTTTTTCTTATAACAGACTATAACATTCCTGTATTATACAAAAACCGATCTGTCCGATATCATAGGGAGTGTCAAGAGAAACACAGAAAAGCCAGACAATATAAGGAAGGGAGAACCTCTATGGCAGAAATACAAATCGAAAATCTGTCCAGAACCTTTGAGACAAGGGATGGAAAGGTCGAAGCCTTAAAAAATGTGAGTTTATCCATTGAGAAGGGAGATATTTACGGAATCATCGGAATGTCCGGGGCAGGAAAATCTACGCTGGTGCGATGTATGAACTATTTGGAAGAGCCAAGTGCAGGAAAGGTTCTCATCGAAGGACGGGATCTTGGAGAAAACTCCAAAAAGGAAATGCAGAAGCAGAGAGAAAGTATTGCAATGATTTTTCAGCATTTTAATCTGTTGATGCAGAAAACGGTCCTGGAAAATATATGCTTCCCACTCTACATTCAAAAAAAGAGCAAAAAGGAAGCAAAAAAAAGAGCGGAGGAGCTCCTGGAGCTGGTAGGACTTTCTGATAAAAGA
Source organism: uncultured Lachnospiraceae bacterium (assembly GCA_964619485.1). GTDB lineage: Bacteria > Bacillota > Clostridia > Lachnospirales > Lachnospiraceae > UBA2882. The sequence continues at coordinate 19,347 of CAZUCI010000039.1, read as the reverse complement.
AATGCTTATCCATCGCAGCTGTCAGGAGGACAAAAGCAGCGTGTTGCGATTGCAAGAGCACTGGCGTCCAATCCACAGATTCTACTGTGTGATGAGGCGACAAGTGCACTGGACCCGCAGACAACCTCCTCTATTCTACAGCTGTTAAAGCAGATTCATGACCGGTTCCAGATTACGGTTGTGATTATCACACATCAGATGTCCGTGGTGAGAGAAATCTGTACCCACGTGGCAATTATGCAAAAGGGAAGCATTGTTGAAGAAGGAACGGTAGCGCAGGTCTTTACACACCCCAGGACGGAGGCTGCAAAGGAATTACTTCTGGGGGATGTGCTTACGGAAAGTGACAACAATCTGATTTCTTCCACACAGAAAATTAGTCAGGGAGAGCAGCTTCGCATTGTCTTTTCTGAAAATTCGGCATTTGAACCGGTGGTTTCCAATTTGATTCTGAAGTTTCAGGAGCCTGTCAATATTTTAAAGGCCTCCACCAAAAACGTTGGCGGTATTGCAAAGGGCGAGATGATACTGGAATTTCAGAGAGAATGTACACAGATAGAGGCAATGAAGGAGTACCTTCAAAAGCGGGGCATTGAGATTGAGGAGGTGGTAAACAATGTGGACGCCTGAGGTAAATCAAATGATTATAAAAGGAATAGGTGAAACATTATATATGACACTGCTTTCCACCGTCATCGGATATGTGTTCGGTCTTCCCCTGGGAGTATGTCTGGCAGTGACAGATCAAAAGGGTTTAACACCCAAAAGGGCTGTTTATAAGGTGTTGGATATCATCGTAAATATTACAAGAAGCATTCCCTTTTTGATTCTGTTAATTCTGCTGATTCCTTTTACCAGATTACTGGTTGGAAGAAGTACGGGATCTACGGCGACGATTGTTCCACTGGTGGTGGCAGCCATTCCCTTTATTGCAAGAATGGTTGAGTCCTCTGTCAAGGAGGTGGATCATGGGGTTGTGGAAGCGGCAAGATCCATGGGAGCCGGCAATTTCAGAATCATAACCAGTGTTCTTCTGGTAGAGGCAAAAACCTCCCTGATCAATGGAGCCACCATAGCAATTGGAACAATCCTCGGATATTCTGCAATGGCAGGAACCGTTGGAGGTGGCGGCCTGGGAGATATTGCAGTCCGATATGGATACTATAGATATCAGTCAGATATTATGATAGTCACTGTTGTTTTATTAATCATACTGGTGCAGATTTTCCAGTCAACAGGAACTGTCACCGCAATGAAAACAGATCGAAGAAATAAGTAAGAAAAGAAAAATTGAAAAGAAAACAAAAGTTGAAAAAAGAAAAGAAAAATTGAAAAAGAAAATAAAAATGAAAAAAGAAAGATGAGGAGACATATTATGAAGAAAAAATTATTATCACTGGTACTGGCTACTGTTGTAGTGGCGGGAGTATTAACAGGCTGCGGGTCAAGTGCAGCAAGTACAGAAGAGTCTGCAGCAGAAGGTTCAACAGAAGCTGCTGAGGCAGAAACCGAGGATGCGGCAGAGGCACAGCCAGAGGAGAAGCAGGTAATTAAGATTGCGGCTTCCACAACACCACACGCAGAGATTTTGCAGGAGGCGAAGCCCATTCTTGCCGAGCAGGGCTATGACTTACAGATTACAGAGTTTGAAGATTATGTTCAGCCCAACGAAGTTGTAGAAAGCGGAGAATTTGACGCCAATTACATTCAGCACATTCCTTACCTGGACAGCTTTAATGCAGAAAAGGGAACACATATTGTAAGTGTGGGCAAAATTCACTATGAGCCATTTGGTATTTATCCGGGAACAAAGAAATCTCTGGATGAGATTGCAGAGGGAGACCGCATTGCGATTCCAAATGACACCACAAACGAAGCCAGAGCACTGCTTTTATTACAGGATAACGGAATCATTACCCTGAAGGAGGGCGCAGGACTGGAAGCAACCGTTAATGATATCGAAGAAAATCCCTACAATGTCACCTTTGACGAGCTGGAGGCAGCACAGGTAGCCAGAGTTGTGGGAGAGGATGCCTTTGTGGTATTAAACGGAAATTATGCACTTGAAGCCGGATACTCTGTGGGAAAGGATGCAATTGCTCATGAGACCAGCGATTCCGAGGCAGCAAAAACCTATGTCAATATTATTGCGGTCAAGGAAGGCAATGAAAATAACGAGGGAATACAGGCGCTGGTTGAGGTCTTAAAATCCGATGAAATCAAGAATTTTATCAATGACACCTATGATGGAGCCGTTATTCCTTACGAAGAATAAGTTGAAAGAATCCTTACGAAGAATAAGTTGAAAGAATGGATGTAAAATGTTATGATTCGAATGTATACTGGATAAGTAGGAATAAAAACGAGGTAGTAGCATGACATTAAATCAGTTAAATTATATTATAGCAATCTCAAAGGAAAACTCACTCAACGAAGCAGCAAAAAAATTGTTTATATCACAGCCCAGCCTCTCTTCTTCCGTTCATTCACTGGAGCAGGAGCTGGGCTTTGATATCTTTCTTCGTTCCAAAAGCGGGATTTCTCTTACAACGAAGGGAACGGAGTTCCTCGGCTACGCAAGGTCAGTGGTAGAACAATATGATATTCTGGACGCCAGATATATTTCCAAGACCAGCTTTAAGAGAAGCTTTCATGTTTCCATGCAGCATTACACCTTTGCCGTCAATGCGTTTGTGGAGCTGGTCAAGCAGTATGGGATGGAAAAATACGAGTTTGAAATCCACGAGACGAAAACACACGAAGTAATAGAAAATGTCAAAAATCAGAAAAGTGAAATAGGTGTCCTTTATTTAAACGATTACAACAGAACTGTGCTCAGTAAAATTTTTACCGAGGCAGGACTGGAATTTACACCTTTATTTGAATGCAGCATTTACGCTTATATGAGCAAGAAAAATCCCCTTGCAGATAAGAGAGAGGTATCCATGGAGGATTTGGATGATTATCCCTGTCTGGCGTTTGCACAGGGGGATTACAATTCCTTCTATTTTGCAGAGGAGGTTATGAGCACCTATGAATACAGACAGCTCATCCGCGCCAATGACAGAGCGACACTGTTAAACCTTATGATTGGCCTCAATGGTTATACGCTGTGTTCAGGCATTATCTGTGAAGATTTGAACGGGTCAGACTACTGTGCAGTAAAATTAAAAACGGATGAAAAAATGACCATTGGCTACATTGCAAGAAGGTCTGCGGTAATCAGTGAAATGGGACAGAAATATGTGGAGGAGCTTGCAAAATATAAAGAACAGATTTTAGATTAAAAATGGAAAAATTGTCTGAAAAGAAGTAAGATAGAACCAGATATATCTTACTTCTTTTTTTATACACAAAATTGTGTGGAATATAAGGGGGATTTCTATGCAGATAAGTAAGCTTGGAATAAGAAATTTTAAGTCAATCAATCAGATGAACATCGAGGGAATAGAAAATGCCCTGATTCTGGTTGGGAAGAACAATACCGGGAAAACCACGGTTTTAGATGCCATCAGAGCACTGAATGGCTCCTATCGGATTGTACCGGAGGATTTCAACGAGGACAATGCCAATATTGAGATTGAAACGGCTCTGGAAATTACAGAGGAGGATTTGCACAGGCTGCAGAAAAGTGGTCTGGTAAGTCAGTATAAGCGAGAGGATTCTTACCGGAGCGATTTTGGCAAGAAGCTTCCATCCTTTCAAAATGGAGTGCTCACCTTTACCTTTATTGCCAACAGAGATGGAAAAATACGGTACGCAGATGGGTTTTCAAAAAATAACAACTATATCAGGGATATTCTCCCTAAAATATACTATATCGACGCAGAGAGGAATCTCAAGGAGCTGCAGGACGATCTGCTGCTTTTACAGGAGGATGAAATTTTAAAGCAGATGAGAACCAACTGCTGTATGTTCAATACGGCCAAGAAATGCGATCACTGCTTTTCCTGCATTGGCCTGATCTATCAGAAGAAGCCGGAGCAGCTCAATGCCTTTGAGGCCTCCAAGCTGCTGGATTACAAGCTTTATCAGTTGAATCTGGACGATTTTGCCAAAAAGGTAAATGCAAACTTTAAGAAAAACGGGGGAAAGGATACCATACTTTACTCCATGAATCAGGATGTGGAGGGGATGCTTTCCGTATCCACGCAGATATACAACAGTACACAGTGCTACACACGACCGGTTGACCGCATGGGGAAGGGCATGAGAAGCATTTATATGCTCTCATTGCTGGAAACCTGTGCAGAGCTGAAAAATCAGATTCCCTGTATTATTATGGTGGAGGACCCGGAGATTTTTCTTCATCCTACCATGCAGAAAATGTCAGGAGAAATATTATACCGCCTCACAAGAAATAATCAGGTTATTTTTTCCACCCATTCGCCAAATCTGCTGGCAAACTTCAACAGCAGACAGATCAGACAGGTTATTTTGGACGAGGATGGTTTTTCGGTGACCAGGGAAAAGACGGATATCAGCGCAATTCTTGATGACCTGGGATATACTGCCGGCGATTTGATGAACGTAAATTTTGTGTTCATTGTGGAGGGAAAGCAGGATAAAAGCCGGCTGCCGCTCCTGATTCAAAAATACTTTTCCGAAACGTATGACGAGGATGGTAATCTGTCCAGAATTGCCATTATTACCACAAACAGCTGTACCAATATCAAGACCTATGCCAATTTGAAATATATGAACCAGATTTATTTGAAGGATCAGTTTCTGATGATCCGTGACGGAGATGGAAAGGACCGGAAGCAGCTGGCCAGTCAGCTTTGCCATTATTATGAGGAGCGCAATAAGGAGGATGTGGATAAGCTGCCCAGAGTGACGGAGAGAAATGTGCTGATTCTGAAATATTATTCCTTTGAAAACTATTTCTTCGATCCGGTAATCATGGCAAAAATTGGGGTTATTGAACGGGAGGAGGATTTTTACCGCATCTTTCTGGAGAAATGGAAGGAGTATCTCTTTCGGATAAAAAGCGGGCAGAGACTGCTGGAAGCCATAGGAGAGGATTTTAATACAGAGGAGGATGTGAAGCGTCACATGGAGGATATCCGTATTCATCTGAGGGGACATAATCTGTATGATATTTTTTATGGCAGGTTCCGCAGCCAGGAAACAGAGATTCTAAGGCGCTATATTGAGGAGGCTCCAAGAGCAAATTTTGCAGATATACTTGATGCAGTGGAGCGGTTCATCTATTTTGAGAGCAGGAGGAGATAAAGTATTTTTATTTTGTCATAAAGTGCTATAATATAAAGAATAAGCTGAACTTTTTATCTCAATTGAAGGGAGAACAAAAGAGAATGAACAAATTATGGAAAAAATGTTTGTGCTGCTCCTTGGCAGCGGTAATGATGGCAGGACTGACAGCCTGTGGTGGAGCAAAGGATGGCGGTGCGCTGAATCCAAAGGAGCCGGCTACCGTAACAATCTGGAATTACTATAATGGAGATCAGCTGGCAGCATTTGATCAGCTGGTGGAGGAATTTAACAGTACTGTTGGAACCGAAAAGGGAATTGTCGTTGTGTCAAACAGTCAGGGAGATATTAATACTCTTGCGGATGAATTACTGAACTCTGTGGAAGGAAAAGCAGGGGCACAGGAGTGCCCAACTCTGGCAGCAGTTTATTCTGAGACCGCTTTTATTCTGGATCAGCAGGATAAGCTGGTTAACCTGGATGATTATTTTTCAGAGGAAGAGTTAAGTGCCTATGTTCCGGCATTCCTGGATGAAGGACGTTTTAATGCAGATAATGAACTGCTTCTGTTCCCAATTTCCAAATCAACAGAAGTATTTACTGCAAATAAAACAGACTGGGAGCCATTTGCACAGGCAACCGGTATTACATTGGAGAGTATTCAGACACAGGAGGACCTCACAGCAGCAGCAAAGAGCTACTATGAATACACAGATTCTCTTACACCGGACGTTTTGGAGGATGGAAAGGCTTTGTAAGGCAAGGATTCCATGGCAAATTACATCTATCTGGGATGTAAGCAGCTGGGACATGAGATGTTTACAGTTAAGGATGGTCAGATGACAGAGGATCTGGATAAGGAAACCTTCAGAACACTGTGGGATAATTACTATGTTCCGTATATTAACGGATATTTTGGGGCTTATGCAAAATTCCGTTCCGAGGATGCAAAAACCGGCAAAATACTTGCATTGACCTCATCTACCTCCAGTATGGGATATCTTCCAAATCAGGTTACGCTGGAGGATGACTCTACCCATGATATTGAATTATATATCAGCGAGGCACTTCCATTTGCAAACGCAGTGAATCAGGCGGTTGTTCAGCAGGGAGCAAGCTTCTGTCTTCTCAAATCAACGGAAGCACAGCAGCAGGGAGCTGTTGAATTCTTAAAATGGTTTACGGAATCTGAACGTAATATGGACTTTTCTCTGATGTCAGGCTATTCAACAGTCACTCTGGAGGATAATACGGAAGAGGCTATCACAAAGGCCTACAATGGTGACACCACTACGGGAAGTGGTCAGATTGTACTGGATTCTTTGAAGCTGAGTGCAGATGCCTTTGCCAATAAGGAGCCTTATGCAACCAAGCCCTTTGAAGGTGGAAAGGATGTCAGAAGCTATCTTGATAAGGCGATGGGGGACAAGGCAGCAGCTGACAGGGAAGCTGTAGTAGAAGCTATCGCGTCCGGTATGACAAGGGAGGAGGCTGTGGCAGCCTTTGATACTGACGAGGCCTTCGACGCATGGTTTGAGGAGGTTTCCAGTCAGGTAAAAACACTCACTGGAAAATAATTGCAGAACAGAACGAAATTAGCATATAAAGAAACGAAATCAACATACAAAAGAATGAAATATGCATACAAAAGCATGAAATAAAATACAAAGGAAAGGAGCGGAAATTGTGAAAAAAGGAAATACTAAAGAAAAGAAAACATCTATCTTTCGGGCAATTTTCGTTCCTCTCATTTTGATTATGATTCTGCAAAGTCTCCTGTTTTATTTTTCAGCGGTCTATGGAGGAATCGAAGAATCGCTGAATCAGAATTCGGCGGATATCCTGTCAGAGAGGCTGGTGAACCGGAGTAATGAATTGGAGACACATGCCAATAATGAGTGGAATGATTTATCAAGCTGCGAGGAAGCCTTAGATTTATTATATGAACAATATCAAAGTGAGTATGGTGCCAATCCATTTGCAAAGGACAAGCAGTTTCAGGTGGATTTTTTAAGTGAGGCAACCGATCAGCTGGTCAAGACACTCAGGAATGGCCGAACCAATGGGATTTTCCTGATTTTGAATGATCAGCCGGAAAAAACAGTCTTTGATTCTTCAGGAGAAGAGAAATACGGCGTCTGTATCCGTGATATGGACAGCACCAGTGCTTATGTGGGAAATGATGATCTTTTGCTGGAACGTTCCCCTTCCGCGATTGTAGATCAGCTGGGGTGTTCTCTGGATTCCTGGTGGGAGGCTCATTACCGCTTCGAAAAGGAAGAAGAGGGAAGCTATTATTATGAACCCTTAAAGGCTGCATGGGATAACCCGGAAGCAGATGGAGAGGATATTGCCTATTTTTGTGGCGCCCATCACATTTCCAAATCGGATAATGAGATTGTATCCTACTCGATTCCATTGATGGATGAGGAGGGAAAGCCCTACGCTGTATTGGGAATTGAGCTTACAACTAAATATTTGTCATCCTTACTGCCAGGCACAGAGTTGGGAGATTCCGATAAAAGCTGCTATATGCTGGCACTGAGAAATGTTGAGACAGACGATATCACCCCGATTGTTGCAAGCAGCTCCCTTTATAGCCGCTGTTTTGTGGCAGGAAAGGAATTTTCTGCTGCACAGAAGGAAGATTACGGCGGATTTCTGGTAATCGGAAGAGAGGGCTCAAAGCTTTATGGGGCAATCTCTGATATAACTATCTATAATAACAACAATCCTTTTGAGGAAAATCAGCTTTGTCTGGTTGGTCTGGTTCAGAAGGATACACTTTTTGCCTATAGCAGCCATGTAAAAAAGACACTTTTTATCGTTTCACTGCTCTCGCTGGCACTGGGGATAATCTGCATTTTCATAGTCAGCCAGCATTTTGCGGCACCGATTACAAGATTTGCTAAAAAGGCACGTGGGATGGATGTGCAGGAGAAGTCCTCATTAGATCATTTGGGTATTGTGGAAATTGACCAGCTGGTTGATTCCATTGAGAAGCTGAATCAGAATGTCAGCAAGGAAATTGCCCGAACAGAATTCTTTTCCAGGATGAGTCATGATATGAGAACACCAATGAACGCAATTATCAGCTTTTCTTCCCAGGAAATGCTGGAGGGCGTGGATGAAGCTACCAAGGATGAATATCTGAAAAAGGTCCACTCTTCAGGAAGCTTTCTGTTAGGCCTGATAAACGAAGTACTTGATATGACCAAGATTGAAAGCAACAAGGTAGATCTGCATTATGATGATGTGTGTGGCGCTGACCTCTTTGGTGCTGTCATTCCGATGATTGAGAAGCTGGCGCAGGGAAAAAATGTTATTTTTGAAAAAGATTTGAGAATCCCGGAGCATCTATATGTCAAAGCGGATCAGCAGCATCTGGACCAGATTGCCTTAAATCTGCTATCCAATGCAGTGAAATTTACCCCTGAAAATGGAAAAGTGACATTATTTTGCCAGATGGAGGAAAGCAGAGAATCCAGAGATCAGGTTTCCTGTGTCATTCGAGTAAAGGATACGGGAATTGGAATGAGTGAAGAGTTTATGGAGAAGCTTTATACACCCTTTGAACAGGAAAATGCCGGTGGTGGCGGAACGGGTCTGGGCTTATCCATATGCAGGAAATTGATTGTGCTGATGAATGGAACCATTACCTGTCAGAGCAGAAAGCAGGAGGGCACCTCCTTTGAAGTAAACCTGAACTTCCAGAGAGCAAAGCAGGGAGTGAAGAAAAGCATTGCTGATAAACCGGAAATAGCAGAAAAAATAAAACTATCTGAGGACGTGCTCAAAGGAAAACGTATCCTGCTGTGCGAAGATCAGCCACTGAATACTCAGATTGCCAAGCGTCTGCTGGAAAAGAAGGGGATGCTTGTGGACGCTGTACCAAATGGGCAGGAGGGCGTAGATTACTTTGAGAAAAGTAATATCGATTATTATGATGTGATATTGATGGATATCCGAATGCCGGTGTTAGATGGACTGGGAGCAACCAGGGCAATCCGTGCACTGGAGCGGGAGGACGCAAAAAAGATTCCAATTATTGCAATGACTGCCAATGCCTTTGAGGAAGATATGCGTATGAGCCGGGAGGCAGGAATGAACGAGCATTTGTCAAAACCAATTGAGCCGGATAAGCTTTACCGAACGTTGGTGCATTATCTCTCCAGAGAGGAATAGAACATGGAAGAACAAAAGGAAAACCGTGATCATCGGCTGGAGAAATTTCTGGCAAAGCATTACAGGGGCATTATTCTGGGAATGGTCCTTGTACCGGCTGTGGTTTTTTTGATTTTATTTGCTGTAGCCATAAGTCTTTAGGATGCTTTTTTATCCTTTGAAAAATAGTCCTTTACCAGCTTTGCAAGCGTTCCGGATAACAGGAACAGGGCAATCAGGTTGGGGATAATCATTAATCCATTAAAGGTATCTGCAATATCCCAGAGAAGTCCGAGATCCATTGTGGCACCGAGAATAGCCACAAAGGAATAGACAGTCAGGAAGGGACGGACACTTTTCTCACCAAGCAGGAAGGAAATGCATCTGCTTCCGTAAAGACCCCATCCAATGATTGTGGAAAAGGCAAAGCAGCAGAGTGCAATAGCTGTAAAGATGGAAACCCAGCTGCCATAGGTGGAGATAAAGCCGCTGATGGTCAGGTCTGCACCGGCAGCTTCTCCAAAATTGACAGTTACACCGCTGCACAGGATAACAAGTGCCGTTAATGTACAGATAACAATAGTGTCTGCGAAAACTTCAAAAATACCCCACAGCCCCTGGTGGACAGGTGCATCCACATCTGCACAGGCGTGGGCGATGGACCCGGTACCAAGACCGGCTTCATTGGAAAAGATTCCTCTGGAAACACCCTTCCTCATACTGATAAACAGGCTTCCGACCACACCACCTGTAACAGCAGAGGGGGAGAAGGCTCCTTCAAAAATAGAACCAAATACTGCGGGAAGAGTTGTAATATTCATAATGACAATTCCCAGAGCAAGAACGATATAGATTAGGGCCATGGATGGAACAAGCTTTTCCGTTACCCTTCCGATTCGTTTGATGCCGCCCAGTAAAATTAAAGCAACCAGGAAGGCAATGATGATTCCGATAATCAGATTAATTGTTTTAAAGTTACCACTCTGAACCAGATTATAGCTGCTGAGTGCAGAATCTATGGCTGTAGTGATTGTGTTTACCTGGGTTGCATTACCGGTTCCAAAGACCGTGAGAACACCAAGCGCAGAATATAATAGGGCCAGCCAGGTCCACTTTTTACCCAGTCCGTTTTTGATATAGTACATTGGGCCGCCAACCAGCTCTCCATTTTTATTGCGTTCTCTGAAATGAACTGCAAGGGTTACCTCGGAAAATTTGGTACACATACCAAGGCAGGCGGAAATCCACATCCAGAAAACTGCTCCCGGACCGCCAATTGCGATGGCACCTGCAACGCCGGCGATATTTCCGGTTCCAACGGTTGCAGCAAGCGCAGTACAGACAGCCTGGAAGGGAGTCAGAGCACCCTCGGAGGCTTCTTTTTTATTAAAAATACGTCCAAGGGTATTTTTGAAGGCATATCCAAATTTTCGAAACTGGATAAAGCCGGTTCGAAAACTCAGTAAAAGTCCGACACCAAGAATACAGACCATGGCGGGGACACCCCAGATAAAGCTGTTTACAGAAGCATTGACTGATTCGATATGTTGTAACATAAATTACTCACTTTCTTTTGTTAAAATCCTGATTCTCGTCTCTCTTTTCTAAATGCAATTCTCTTTTTTGCAGCTTCCCATTCTGCTTTTTCCGATTCACTTTCCACAATCAGCTTGTTTTGAATGGGAGCAGGTTTTCCGTTTTCATCCAGGGACACAAGGGTAAGGTATGCCCGATTGATTGGATGGCGGAAACCTTCTAAGTCCTCCACATAGGTATCTACGCGTATTTCCATGGAGGTATGTCCCACATAGGTCGCACGTCCTATGGTGACAACCAGATCATTTAATTTTGCAGCTTCCTTAAACTTCAGATTATCGATGGCAGCGGTAGTGACTCTGGTTTTACAATGGCGCATTGCCACAATGGAGGCAACCTCGTCTACCCAGGAAATCAGCTTCCCGCCAAACAGACGGTTTTCACCGTTGATATCCTCATACCGCAGCAGATGCTGCTGTTCACTTAAAGAATCTCTTACATATAATTCTGACATAAAAAACCTCGATGTTTATTATTTTGACAGGTAAAAGGATTGACTGATATCCTCTTACATTAAAAAGTATACCATAAATTATACCCCAGGAAAACGAAAAGTAAAAGGAGACAGCTGTAAAACAGAGCCTGTCTCCTTCGTATTTCTTTCATATTTCCTATCATGTGCCGTTTATGGAGCCGTGTGGAATACACGAATTTATTATGCCTGATTCTCTGATTCTACCAGACGCTCAACCTTGTAACGCTCACGAAGAACCGGTTTTTCTATTTTACCGGTTGGATTTCTTGGGATTTCATCAAAAATAATCTTTCTTGGTCGTTTGTATCTTGGAAGCGCCATGCAGAAATTCTCAAGCTCTTCTTCTGTACAGTTCACATCAGGCTTTAATTCAATAATTGCTGCAGCAATTTCACCGAGACGCTTGTCAGGCAGACCAATAACGGCAACATCATGAACCGCATTGTGGGTGCGGATAAAGTCTTCGATCTGTACAGGATACAGATTTTCACCACCACTGATAATGACATCCTTTTTACGGTCAACAAGGAAATAGAAGCCATCCTCGTCCTGTCGTGCCATATCGCCGGTGAAAAGCCATCCGTCCTTTAGTACCTCTGCGGTGGCAGCCGGATCGTTATAGTAGCAGGTCATGACGCCAGGGCCCTTTAAGCAAAGCTCACCAACCTCACCCTGTGGAACGATGTTCCCTTCCGGGTCAACAATTTTACATTCCCATCCAAAGCCGGGAACACCAATGGCGCCCACCTTATGAATATTGCCAACACCAAGATGAACAGCACCTGGTCCGATGGACTCGCTGAGGCCATAGTTGGTATCATATTCGTGATTTGGAAAATATTCCTTCCAGTGCTTGATCAGGGACGGTGGAACAGGCTGGGCACCAATGTGCATCAGTCTCCACTGGTCTAACTGGTAATTGCTCAATTTCAAACGGCCACTGTCAATGGCCTCTAAAATATCCTGAGCCCATGGAACTAACAGCCATACAATGGTACATTTCTCTTTGGAAACTGCTTCCAAAATATATTCCGGTTTTGTTCCCTTTAGCAGAACAGCCTTACTTCCGGATAAAAGAGAGCCAAACCAATGCATTTTGGCACCGGTGTGGTAAAGTGGCGGAATACATAAAAATACATCATTTCTACTCTGACCGTGATGGTTCTGCTCAACCTTACAGGAATGCATTAAACTTTCATGATTATGTAAAATCGCCTTTGGAAAGCCCGTTGTTCCAGATGAAAAATAGATTGCTGCGTCATCCTGGTCAGTAATGGAAACCTGTGGAGTTGCACTGGAGCAGTTGGCAGTCATGGAGTTGTAGTCCTCTGCGAAGGTAGGACAGTTTGCTCCCACATAGAATAAAAGCCTGTTTTTGCTGATATTCTCTGCAATTTCCTCCACACGTCCGATGAATTCCGGACCGAATACCAGAATATCAACCTCTGCAAGGTCAACACAATACTCGATTTCACTGGAAGAGTAGCGGAAATTTAAAGGAACGGCTAAAGCTCCCGATTTTAAGATACCAAAATAGATTGGCAGCCATTCCAGACAGTTCATAAGAAGAATTCCAACCTTATCCCCTTTTTTGATGCCGCGGGACAGCAAAAGGTTGGCAAAGCGGTTTGCCTTTTCATTAAAGACATTCCAGGTAATCTCACGTCGGTAATAAGAAGCTGGAGATGGCTCCATCAGCTCATATTCCTTCCAGGTTACCCTGCGTTTTTCAGTTACCTCCGGATTGATTTCCACCAGGCAGATATCATTTCCGTACATTTTACAATTTTGCTCCAAGAGCTCTGTGATTGGCATTTGTTTTCCCTCGATACATTTATTTATATTAGCGCTTCAACGCTTTTAACCAATAAAGCGCCTTTGGATTCAGTGTATCAGTTTCCCTATGGGATGTCAATAAGTATGTGAGGAAGAAATGTATGCGAAAAGTATTGATAAAAATCTTTATTTGCCATTCAATAAAAAGCGAAAATAAAAAAATCAGGTATAATTAACCTCCATTTACAAATAATAGAAGCAGAAAAATAATTAGTAACTATTATGACAAATGGAGGTATTTTTATCTTGAAAGCAACAGGGATTGTAAGACGAATCGACGATTTAGGCAGAATTGTAATTCCCAAGGAAATTAGAAGGACACTCCGCATACGTGAAAGTGATCCCTTAGAGATATTTACAGGCAGAGAAGGAGAAATTGTATTGAAAAAGTATTCTCCCATTGGAGAGATGAGCTCCTTTGCCAAGCAGTATGTGGAAAGCCTGGCTCAGGTTTCGGGTAAAATTTCGCTGATTGCAGACAGAGACCAGTTTATAGCTGCGGCCGGAGGCGGTGGAAAAGCATTTAATGGAAAAGGAATCAGCAGAGCACTGGAGGATGCCATGGAACGAAGAGAAACCATACTGGCGACCAAGGGAGAAAAGAAATTTCTGGAAATCACAGATGAATCCACAGACAGCTATGCCCAGGAGATGGTAGCTCCTATTATCTGTGAGGGAGATGTGATTGGTGCAGTTGTGCTGCTTGAAATTGAGGATAAGGACAAAATGGGTGAAGTGGAGAAAAAGCTGGCTCAGTCTGCGGCCGCCTTTCTTGGAAGGCAGATGGAGCAGTAGACGGCACATTATATTCCATAAGAAATAAGAAAGCTCCCTGACCAAAAAACCAGGAAGCTTTCTTTACATATAATCAATTAGTAAATGTGCATCTTATGATTCACTCATGCGGCCGAGCAATTCGATTTTGATATCGTACAGCTTCTTGGATAAGTCCACATAAATCTTGTGCGGATTAATAAGACGTCTAGTTTCAGGCCACAGCGTATCAAGCTCCTGTTTACAGTATTCACGAATCTCCATAACAGAAGGGGATTCATATACACATTCTCCGTTTAAGAACACGGGAACCATCATTTCACGCAGGGTATAGGTACCTGCAGCTAACCTGGTTTTCTTCCATGGCTCTAAAGGATCAAAGAGAAGCATTGGCTCGTTCTCATCAAATTTTTCATCTACAAGGCAGATCAAATCAGCTTTTACTTTGCCGGATTCTTTTTCATAAATACGGTAAATGGTTTTGTTGCCTGGATTGGTAATCTTTTTTGTATTTTCGGAAAGCTTAATCTTAGGAACAAAGTTTCCATCTGCATCCTTCACAGCAGCCAGCTTGTATACACCACCAAAGGAAGGACAATCCTTGGAGGTAATCAGGTGAGTGCCAACACCCCAGGAGGTAATTGCGGCACCCTGAACCTTCAGAGAGTCAATTAAGAACTCGTCCAAATCATTGGATGCGGAGATGACTGCGTCCGGGAAACCGGCTTCGTCCAGCATCTTACGGGCTTTTTTGGAAAGGTAAGCAAGATCACCACTGTCTAAGCGGATACCATAGCCTTTTAATGGAATTCCGGCTTCGCGCATCTCGGTAAAGACACGGATTGCATTGGGAATACCTGATTTTAATGTGTCATAGGTGTCTACCAGTAAGAGACACGCACCTGGATAAATTTCGGAATATGCTTTAAAGGCAGTATACTCATCAGGAAAACTCATAATCCAGCTGTGAGCATGAGTTCCTTTAACCGGAACATCAAATAACTGACCGGCCAGGACATTAGAGGTTCCGATACATCCGCCGATGACGGCAGCGCGGGCTCCATAGATACCTGCATCAGGCCCCTGTGCACGGCGCAGACCGAATTCCATAATTCCGTCTCCCCTTGCTGCAAAGCAGACGCGGGATGCTTTGGTGGCAATTAAACTCTGATGATTTACAATATTCAAAATAGCAGTTTCCACTAACTGAGCCTGCATGATTGGTGCAATTACTTTTACCATCGGCTCACGTGGGAACATCAGACTTCCCTCGGGAATAGCGTAAACATCACCGGTAAATTTGAAATCCTTCAGGTAATCCAGAAATTCCTGATCAAATAAATGAAGGCTGGCTAAATAGTCAATGTCTTCTTTGGAAAAGTGCAGGTTCTTAATCAAATCAATGACCTGTTCGAGGCCACATGAGATGGCATATCCTCCGTCCATAGGGTTGTTGCGGAAGAACGCATCGAAGATAACGGTTTCGTTCTGATCCTTGTTGCGGAAGTAGCCCTGCATCATAGTAAGCTCATATAGGTCTGTGAGCAGAGTCAGATTTTGTCTGTCCATTTATTTTTCCTCCAAGTTCTCTGCTTTCATAAGTTTTTCTGATTTGCAAAGGAAGCAGAAACCGATTGCAAACAATATTATTAATGATAATACACCATATTTTGAACTATGTAAAAAGAAAGCGCATGCAGACAGCAATAATGGTCCAAAGAAATCTGCAAATTTCCCGAAAATATCAAAGAAACCAAAGTATTCGCTGGATTCTTTTTTGGGAATCATCTTGCCAAACTGAGACCTGGACAGCGCCTGAATACCACCCTGGCAGACACCGACGCAAAGAGCAAGAATCCAGAATTCAGCAGCAGTGTCAAGCCCATACCCAAAGGTACAGATACCCATGTAAAGAATGATGTACACCTTCATGACACGGATGGTTCCAAAGCGCTCTGCAAATTTGGCACTGAGAATACTGAATGGAAAGGCCACAAACTGAGTCAGCAGCAGGGCTAAAATCATCTGAGTGGAATCGATGCCAACCTCGCCGCCGTAGGTAGTTGCCATGGAGATGATAGTATATACGCCATCAATATAGAAGAAGTATCCCAGGATGTAGTAGAGAAGCTTCCTGTTCCGGCGCAGCTTCACAAAGGTGACAGCCAGTCTTTTGAAGGAGTGGGCTACAAATTTCTTCCGTGGCCTCAGGTAATGGTTCTGCTTCACATTTTTTAAAAGAGGAATGCTCAGTAAAAGCCACCAGATGATGGTAATAAAGAAAGAGATTTTAGTTGCCGTAATGGTATCAAGGCCAAAGGGCGTGGTCAGAATCAGAAGAATTCCCATAATAAAAGGAATACAGCTTCCGATATATCCAAAGGCAAAGCCCATGGAAGAAATAATGTCCATGTGTTCATCATCGGTCACATCCACCAGCATTGCATCGTAAAAGATATTACAGGCGGCATATCCCATTCGGGCAATGATGACACAGACCAGGAAGGAAATCCAGGTCGGCACAAAGATAGCAGCCATTCCGCCTACAATACTGAGAGATAGAAACCAGGCAAAAAGCTTTTTCTTCATATTCTGATAATCAGCCAATGCACCGAGTATCGGAGATAGAACTGCCAGAATCAGGAGGGCCGCAGAGGTAGAGGTTCCCCAGATAGAGGTTGCATGCTGTGCTGAGATCCCCGCTTCGGTTGCCATGGAACGAAAATAGATGGGAATCGTTGCAGTGATAATCATGGTAAAAGCGGAATTTGCCACATCATATAGGATCCAGCTTATCTCAGTCCTGCTCAGTTTTTTATTCTTCATAGTTCCTCGTTTCCGGGAAACGAAAGCTTTCCCTATTTTAGTCTTTTTTAGACACGCTGTCAACACAGGTGACAAGACAGATAAAATGCTATGAAAATCGCCATTTATTAATTCATCAACTAACAAATAGAAATGCAATTTGTAATAGTATACCATCAATAAGAACATAATTCCTAGTAAAAAGCACATCATTCATGCAAAAAATATCAGCTTTCGGGTTGACAAGCCTCTTTCTACAGAATTATAATACTAACGATATCGAAAAAGGCGTTGACGAAGACAGTACAAAGCTTTTCAAAGGCAAAGCGAACCGGTGATGGTGTGAGACCGGCACGAGTAGAAAGTTTTGGAATATCACTTCCAAGCCGCAGGCTGAAACCAAGTAAGCACTGACGTACTTCCCACGTTATGGGAAAACATATGAACTGATCCGTCAGGAGTATGCAACAGGTGGTAATCGAATTTTAACTTTCGTCCTTTTGCGGGCGGGAGTTTTTTTATTTTATCATGTTTGGTTGCAAAAGCGACGAGGCAGAATTGTTTCATTTATGGAAGGAGCACAAAATGTACAACAAAGTTGAGACGAATGTCAATTTCGTAGAGCACGAAAAAGAAACAGAGAAATTTTGGCGTGAGAACCATATTTTCCAGAAGAGTATGGACAGCCGTAAAGAGGGACCTACCTATACCTTCTATGACGGACCGCCAACCGCAAACGGAAAGCCACATATCGGTCATGTTCTGACTCGTGTTATCAAGGATATGATTCCAAGATACCGTACCATGAAAGGCTATATGGTTCCACGTAAAGCCGGATGGGATACCCACGGCTTACCGGTTGAGCTGGAGGTTGAGAAGGCACTTGGCCTGGATGGAAAAGAGCAGATTGAGGAATACGGTTTAGACCCATTTATTCAGAGATGTAAGGAAAGTGTCTGGAAATATAAAGGCATGTGGGAAGACTTTTCAGGAACCGTTGGTTTCTGGGCTGATATGGATGATCCTTATGTAACTTATCATGATGACTTTATCGAGTCTGAGTGGTGGGCATTAAAGGAAATCTGGAAAAAGGGCTTATTATACAAGGGCTTCAAAATCGTTCCTTACTGCCCAAGATGTGGAACCCCATTGTCTTCTCATGAGGTAGCCCAGGGCTACAAGGCAGTCAAAGAACGTTCCGCAACCGTTCGCTTCAAGCTGGTTAACAAAGATGAGTACTTCCTTGCATGGACCACAACTCCATGGACACTGCCAAGTAATACGGCTCTCTGTGTAAACCCACAGGAGACCTATGCAAAAGTAAAAGCAGTTGACGGTTATACCTATATTATGGCAGAAGCACTGCTTGATACTGTTCTTGGCAAAAAGCTGGCAGAGGACGGAAAGAAGGCTTATGAGGTACTGGAAACCTACGTTGGAAATGATTTGGTAGGTATGGAATACGAGCCATTATACAGCTGTGCAGCTGACATTGCTGCAAAACAGAAAAAGAAAGCACACTTTGTAACAGCAGATAACTACGTTACTCTGACAGATGGTACAGGTATCGTTCATATTGCACCTGCATTTGGTGAGGACGATGCAA
Organism: uncultured Lachnospiraceae bacterium; assembly: GCA_964619485.1. GTDB lineage: Bacteria > Bacillota > Clostridia > Lachnospirales > Lachnospiraceae > UBA2882. The sequence continues at coordinate 877 of CAZUCI010000039.1, read as the reverse complement.
GAGTTGGCCGTGAAAATGACCTTCCTTTCATCCAGCTGGTTGATGGAAAAGGTAATTTAACAGAGGAAACTCCATTTGCCGGTTTATTTGTAAAGGATGCAGATCCAAAGGTACTGGTTGATTTAGATGAGCGTGGTCTTTTATTTGATGCTCCCAAGTTTGAACATGATTACCCATTCTGCTGGAGATGCGATACTCCTCTGATCTACTATGCACGTGAATCCTGGTTCATCAAGATGACCGCAGTAAAAGAGGATTTGATCCGCAACAACAACACGGTAAACTGGATTCCGGAGTCCATTGGAAAAGGCCGTTTCGGCGACTGGTTGGAGAACATTCAGGACTGGGGTGTTTCCCGTAACCGTTATTGGGGTACTCCATTAAATGTCTGGGCCTGTGAGGAATGCGGAGAGATGGAATCTGTAGGCAGCCGTGAAGAGCTGGCTCAGTTAAGTGGAAATGAAGCAGCTAAAACAGTAGAGCTTCATCGTCCATACATTGATGCAATCACAATCAAATGTCCAAAATGCGGCGGCACCATGAAGCGTGTGCCAGAGGTTATCGACTGCTGGTTTGATTCAGGAGCAATGCCATTTGCACAGCACCATTATCCATTTGAGAATAAAGAACTCTTTGAAGCACAGTTCCCGGCTCAGTTTATTTCCGAGGCAGTGGATCAGACTCGTGGATGGTTCTATTCTCTGTTGGCAGAGTCTACCTTATTATTTAACAAGGCTCCATATGAAAATGTTATCGTTTTGGGTCACGTTCAGGATGAGAACGGACAGAAGATGAGTAAATCCAAAGGAAATGCAGTAGACCCATTTGATGCACTTGAAGCATATGGCGCTGATGCAATCCGCTGGTACTTCTATAT
>CAZUCI010000038.1:0-29100 GCA_964619485.1 uncultured Lachnospiraceae bacterium | reverse complement strand
AGCATTTCAGGCAAAAAAAGCAGGGAATGCTTCTTTTTTGTAATTGAGAACTATGATATAATAATTTAAATTTGTATGGGGAGGGGAAAGCAATGGTTGCATTAAATACCAGATTTCAGATTGCAGCAATCATGATTTTGCTGATTATTGTTATCGATTTTATTAAAACACCACATCTCAAGCTTTTATCTACCAGGTTTTTTGTATTTATGCTGGCGGCAACGGGCTTAAACCTTTTCTTTGATATCTGTTCCGTCTATACCGTCAATCACATGGATCAGGTTGGGGGACCTGTTAACAGGATTTTTCATCAGCTCTTTATTGCGACGGTTATTCTGGTTTTATATATGAATTTTGCCTATGTACATATCCTTTCCCAGGACCAGAAGCGTTACGATCTGAAAAAGAGCCTTCTGGTAGCGGTTCCAACTGTGGTATCGCTGTTTTTTGTCATATTTGGAAAGCTGGAATACAGGGTGACCAAATATGGGGCATACTCCCATGGACAGATGGCTTATACCGTGTATATATGCGGATTTATCTATTTGCTTGGCGTGCTGTTTCTCTCCTTTGATAAAAAGAATCATTTGACGAGACAGCAGCGGCTTTCTGTCCGCATTGGACTTGTTGTCTGGGTTGGGGCGCTGCTGGTGCAGATTCTCTTTCCGTTTCTGCTCTTATCAGGAATGGGATTCAGTCTGATGATTCTATGTACCTATCTTTCCTTTGAAAACCAAAAGGCAAATACGGATATTGAGGTTGGCGGATTCAGCCGTATGGCATTCCACCGCATGTTTGCCGAGTACTATGAGAACGGAAAGGAATTTCTGATTATTTCCGTGGTACTGGAAAATTATGACCGTATCAGTTCGCTGTACGGGATGGAAAAGGGAAGGACGGCAATGCAGTTCCTCTATGGAAATGTACGTGAAGGGATGGGAGAGAAAATATACCATTCCAGAAGTAATGTTTTTACAATCTTTTTCAATGGAAATAAAGCTGCAGGAGAAAGGAAAATCAATGAATTAGTCCAGCAGCTGGAGCAGAATCCTTTTCCGGGCTTTGGACTGGAAATTCATATTGATATCCTTGATGTCATTCAGGCGGAGATGTCAAAGCAGGAAACCTACGAGATGCTTGGATATATGCTCCAAAAAAAATATAAAGAAAAGCACAGAATCTGTTATCTTGATGAGGAGCTGAGACAGAAAAAGCACAGGGAAGACCGCATAGACTTTCTCCTGGAAAAGGCATTGAGGGAGCAGAGCTTTGAGGTGGTTTACCAGCCTATCTACTGGCCGGAAAGAAAGGCTTTTGCGTCGGCTGAGGCTCTGATTCGTATGAAAGAGGATGAGGAGCTTGGATATATTTCACCGGAAGAATTCATTCCACTGGCAGAGGATAAGGGTTATATCATGGAAATTGGTGATATCGTACTTGCGAAGGTGGCAGCATTCTGGAGTAGCAATCATCTGGAGGAATATGGTCTTGAATATATAGAGGTAAATCTCTCCGGAATCCAGGCGACCACCCGCAGTATAGATAATCGCCTTTTGGGGATTATCAGAAAGTATCAGGTTTCGCCACAGCGGATTAATCTGGAGATAACAGAGACGGCAACCATTGAAAGTGAGCTGCAGCTGCGTGAAAATATGGAACTACTCTGGAAAGCCGGCTTTAGCTTTTCCATGGATGATTTTGGAACCGGCTATTCAAATCTTGAGCAGATGAGCAAGGTCAGATATGATCTGGTGAAGCTTGATAAAAGTCTGATCTGGCCTGTTTTTTATGTGAAGGAGGCCGACAGTGAGGATCAGAGAAAAGCAGGAATTTTGTTAAGGCATGTGATTGAAATGCTGCATGAGCTTTCCGTCTGGATTGTGGCAGAGGGCGTTGAGACAGAGGAGATGGCGCAGTATCTCATAGATGCCGGAGTAGAGCACCTTCAGGGATATTTGTATTCCAAGCCCATCAGGGAGTCGGAGTTCCTGAAATTTTTAGGGAAAAGTAATGGGGAGAAAGAATAAGCTTATGACAGAAAAAATCAGAGAAAGAGGAATTGGGGCTGGAGCAGTCATTTTGCTTTTTTTCTTATGGATGGTTTTTTGCCCGGTTTCGGCCAGGGCACAGGAGAAGCCGGTATACCACAGAGTTTTGTATATCAGCTCCTATTCCTATACCTGGGAAACAGTCCCGGAACAGATTAAGGGGCTGGATGATGAGCTGGATGAGAGCTATATTATAGATTACGAATTTATGGATACCAAAAATACCGTGTATGATTCCATGTATACGGCTTTCTATGATATGCTGGCCTATAAATTAGAATACAGAGATTCCTATGATGCAATTGTTGTAGCTGATGATGCGGCACTTGATTTTGCACGGAAATATCAGGAAAAGCTTTTTAGTAATACCCCAATTTTCTTTATGGGTGTGGATGACCTGGACAGCGCGAGGGAGGCAGCAGAGAATCCCTGTATAACCGGTGTTGCAGAGCAGGTGGACTATGAAACCTGTTTCCGCCTGGCAATGGAAATGCAGCCGAAAGCAAAGAGATTTGTCTTTATCCTGGATGACAGCATCAATGGAAAGGGAATAAAAAAAGCTCTTTCCAAATATCTTGACGAGCTGAAGGATTATGAGGTGGCATATTTGGATTCGGGGCAGTATTCCATTGATGAGCTGAAAAAGGAACTGCAGAAATTGAATGAAAATGATATTGTGTTTGCACTGAGTATGGGCATTGGCCCGGATGGACGTCTTTATACTACTGATGAGCGCTTTTATCTTCTGGAAGAATATACCCATGTTCCGGTATTCAGAGTGTCGGCTTCTGGCGTCTCCCGAGGTCTCGTCGGAGGGTATGTAATCGATCATGAGGCCTGTGGCAGCCTGATTGGACAGATGATCAAAAGTACAATGGATGGAAAATCAGTAGAAGAGCAGAGAATGGTTTCCAGAACACCCAGTGAATATTATTTCAATGAAGGGGTACTTTTAAAGTATGGTCTTAAGGTTCCATCGGATATTCAGAATGCAACGTATATCAATCAGGTACCGGATTTTTTTGAAGCACATGCGGAGGCAATTAAAAGAATATTAATTGCGGTGTTTTTAACGATGCTGTGCATCATTATTGTGATTCTGTGGGTGGTCAATCGCAGGAGAGCACGCTTCAGCCAGCAGTTGAAGGAAACCAACGAAAGCCTGGAACAGGCCAATAAGGCAAAAACAGATTTTCTTTCCAGAATGAGCCATGACATGAGAACTCCGATGAATGGCATAATCGGACTGCTGCATCTTTCTGAAAAGGAAGAGGATGTTGCGGTGCTGAGAAAAAACATGGAGCAGATGAAGGAATCCAGCAGCTATTTGCTGAGTCTGATTAATGATACTCTGGATATGAATAAAATAGAGAGTGATAATCTTTCACTGCAAAAGAGTGTTGTGGATGCAGAGATGTTTTTTCAAAATATTACCGAGATGATTTCCTTTTCAGCCAAGGAGAAAAAGGTTAATTTTTACACAGAGCAAAAGGCCAAGCCTCTTACGGGATTTGTAAAAATTGATGAAATCCGCCTCAAACAGATTTTTATCAATCTGTTGTCCAACGCTGTAAAGTTCACGCCCGAGGGAGGTGTTGTTCAGTTCGTAACAGAATATCTCGGCCGCGAAGAAAACGTTTTGAAATATAAATTTGAAGTTATTGACAATGGGGTCGGCATGAGCGAGCAGTTTGTCAGAAACAGTCTCTTCAAGCCCTTTTCCCAGGAAAGAAATGAGCTGACAAGTCTGTATACCGGTACCGGATTGGGACTTGCCATTGTAAAAAGTCTGGTGGAGCTCATGGGCGGCGAGATAAAGGTAAACAGCAAAGTTGGTGAAGGTACTACGTTTACTGTTTTTCTTTCCTTTGAACAGGTTCAGGAGAAGGATGCAGAACAGGTGCAGATGAAGGAGAGAGTGGAGCTTGAAGCAGACTTCTTTAAAGGAAGAGAAGTGCTGCTGGTCGAGGATCATCCCTTAAATACACAAATAGAAACCAAGCTCCTGGAAAATAAGGGGTGCCATGTAACCCATGCGGCAAACGGTGCGGAAGCAATCTGGATGTTTGGCCAGTCTGAGCTGGGGCATTATGATGTGATTCTGATGGATATCCGTATGCCAATTATGGATGGACTTGAGGCAACCAGGGAGATTCGTGCGTTGAACAGGAAGGACGCAGGGACGGTTCCAATCATAGCCATGACAGCCAACGCCTACGAGGACGACAGACAGAAATCGAAGGCGGCTGGAACAAACGCCCATGTGGCTAAGCCCATTGAGCCGGCGCTCCTTTTTGAGGAGATGGCAAGATATATACAATTAAATGAGAGTAAGGAGCAATAAAAATGCCGGATTATTTTGAGACAGAATCAGAGGAAGAGCGTAGACAAAGAAGAGCAAAACGACTGGCAAAAATGAAACGTGAAAAGAAAAAAAGAGCCAAAATAATACGTTGTATCAAGGTGTTTGCAGTGCCGGCGGTTGTTGTTCTGGTAATCTGTATTCTGGCAATCAGAGGTCTGATTGGTGTAATCAGTGATAATGCCTCAGCATCCGATACCGCTATCATGGACGAGAAGAAGGCAGATGCAGGTGACGGGAACCCGAGTGGAGCGAACCAGGATGATGTGAATTCAGGGGAAGCCGGTTTCGGCGACGGAAATTCCGATGATAGCAATTCAGACAGTGGAAATTCAGGGGAAGCGAATTCCGGTGGTGGAAAATCGGGTGAAGCTGGTTTTGGCGACGGAAATTCCGATGATAGTAATTCAGACAGTGGTAATTCGGGTAAAGCGAATTCGGATGGCGAAAATCAGGGCAAGTCGGGGGAGAAACAGTCGGAATTGACAGGAGATACAACGGTGTATACTGCAAAGGAATCGGACTCAACCGTCGCTGTTCCAGGAGAGGTTGTCAGCAGTCATGCACTTTTGATTGACCTTTCTACCAATGAATTTGTTGCTCAAAGAGACCCATACAGCAGAATCAGTCCAGCGTCTATGACAAAGATTCTGACTCTTTTAGTGGCAGCTGAGCATGTGGAGAATCTGGATGATACTTTTACCATTACCTTTGATATTACAGATTTCAGCTACACAAATGATTGCAGCAATGTGGGATTTGAAGATGGGGAAACAGTAACAGTACGCGATTTGATGTATGGAACGATTCTTCCATCAGGAGCAGATGCTGCCGTTGGCCTGGCGACCTATGTGGCAGGTTCTCAGGAGGAGTTCGTTAAGCTGATGAATGAAAAAATTGAGCAGCTTGGTCTGTCTGAGACAGCCCACTTTACTAATTGTGTGGGAATTTACGATGAAAATCTGTATTGCACTACCTATGATATGGCTATGATTCTGGATGCTGCAATTCACAATGATCTCTGCAGGGAAGTGCTATCTGCCCACACCTATACGACAACAGCGACCTCTCAGCATCCGGAAGGGCTGATTCTGTCCAACTGGTTCCTGCGCAGAATTGAGGACAAGGACTGCGGAGGAACGGTTCTCTGTGCCAAAACAGGCTATGTGGTGCAGTCTGGAAACTGTGCCGCCAGCTATGGCGAAGACGCAGAGGGAAATGGATATATCTGCGTCACAGCTGATTCATCCAGCAGCTGGAGGTGCATTTACGATCATGTGGCAATTTACAAGCAGTTTATGAAACCGTGATTGGTAAAAACTGGTAAATTATAAGGTGCGATGCCGCTTTGGACGTTTGACGTGGAAAAGACTGGCAAAAATGTAATTCATTTTGGTCGTCAGGATAGCAAGAACTGCCAAAATATAATCCGTTTGGGACATCAAGATAGCAAGACTGTCGAAATTAAATCTGTTTTGGACGTCAGGAGCATAAATAGTTGCTATTCGTCCAAAATGGTTGACATAAGAAGTTTACATAACTGAAAAATGAGAAAGTTTATGAGTTTTTTGGGCGTCAGGAGATCTTTAATCATGCTGGCGTCCAATTTGTCTCTTCTTTTTTTCTGCTGAGATTAAATTTCTGCTCTCTACGTCCAATTGATTTACATAATGCAATTTTCGCTGGGATGTGCGGGAGCGTATTAAACTGTATATACGGGCAAAAATTTGGATTTCTACATAATTGCATGCATCAATTGTTCTGTTTTCAGTTAAAAACTCATATTTTCCCCTTTTTTAGTATATTTTAGTCTTACTCTACGCTGCTCGAAACATGCAATTTTCACATTTTTTGAAAAATTGCATGTGTTTTGGAGCTAGAAGGACAGGCAAAAAATCAGCGTTATCTATAATTGCATGTATTTTTGCCATAGATTTAGTTCTTGGGGGAGAAAAACGTTCTCAAGGACCTTAAAAAGACAGGCAAATTATTGTATACAAAAAAATTTGCCCTCCTTCAGGTTAATGAAAAATTTCGATTTGAAGAAATCCAGGGTAAAGCAGGAAATCCAAGACAAAGCAGGAAATCCAGGGTAAAGCAGGAAATCCAAGACAAAGCGGAATTCCAGAACAAAACAGAAAATTTAGAAAATTTTTATAATTGTGTTGCAAGGGACGCGTTGATGTGCTAAAGTAACATTGTTCGTCGCATTTATTGTAATGGAAACGGAACAAGGAAAATCTGTTTGAGAATTTCGATACACATGCGGCGACAGAGTGTTACTCTGGAGAGTCTTTGCAAAAGGCAAAGCGCCGAAGGTGTACGGCAGGTGACTGCCAATCTCTCAGGCAAAAGGACAGAGCATGAAAAGTGCATGTTCTACTCTTTAGGGGAGCTGAATGATTTCAGCTCTTTTTGTTATATAATGAACTGCCACATGATGTGTAGGACATTGTTTTACTAATTTTTTAAACTAAGGAGAGAAAAAAATGTTAGAAACAATCAACACAGTACTTGGAAACATCGATGATTTTGTGTGGGGACTTCCACTGATCATCCTGATTCTTGCAACAGGAATCTTTTTGACAATCCGATTAAAAGGATTACAGATTACCAAGCTTCCTTTGGCTATCAAAAATATGATGGCAAATGAGAAGAGCGGAAAAGACGGAGAAATCTCCAGCTTTGGAGCTTTATGTACGTCACTTAGTGCAACCATCGGAACCGGTAACATTGTAGGTGTTGCCACAGCGTTAGTAGCCGGTGGACCGGGAGCATTATTCTGGATGTGGTTGGCAGCTATTGTTGGAACGGCGACCAAATATGCAGAGTGTCTGTTATCTGTTAAATATCGTGTGGTTGCAGAGGATGGACATATTATTGGTGGACCTTTCTATTACATAGAAAATGGAATGGGCAAGAAATGGAAATGGCTTGGAAAAATCTTTGCTTTCTTTGGTCTTGGCGTTGGTCTTATGGGTATTGGTACTTTTACTCAGATTAATGGTATTACAAGTGCAGTCAATAATTTCTTTGACCCAGAAAATGCATGGAACGTAACGCTCTTTGGAAGAAATTATTCCTGGACCGTTGTGATTGCAGGTGTTTTGTTAACCTTCTTTGTGGCCCTTGTAATTATTGGCGGCTTACAGAGAATTTCCAAGGTTGCACAGGTTATCGTTCCATTTATGGCTTTAACTTATGTAATTGCAGCTTTATTAATCTTGATTTTTAATGTAACTGCTATTCCTGCAGCTATTGTTACAATCGTAAAAAGTGCATTCGGTCTGCGTGCAGCAGCGGGTGGTGCAATGGGAGCCATGATTGTTGCAATGCAAAAGGGTATTTTCTCCAACGAGGCAGGTCTTGGTAGCGCGCCAATCGCAGCAGCTGCTGCACAGACAGATTCTCCTGCAAAACAGGGTCTGGTTTCCATGATGGGAACTTTTATTGATACCATTATTATCTGTACCATGACAGGTCTTACCATTGTAATTACAGGAACCTGGGATATGGGACTGGAAGGCGTAGCTGTTACTACAAAGGCTTTCCAGATGGGACTTCCTTTCCCTAAGGAGATTGCTTCCTTTGTACTTATGGTTTGTCTTGTATTCTTTGCATTTACTACCATTCTGGGATGGGATTATTACAGCGAGAGATGTCTGGAGTATCTGGTGGGAGCAGGAAAACCCAATGTGATTAAGGGATACAGATGGTTATATATCTTCTGTGTATTTATTGGACCTTACATGACAGTTTCCGCTGTCTGGACCATTGCAGATATCTTTAACGGCTTGATGGCTATTCCTAACTTAATTGCTTTGCTGGCATTAAATGGAGTTGTAGTTGCTGAGACCAAGAAATATCTGGATTCATTAAAGTAAAATATTCCTGAAACAGGAAGAGAATCATAGAATCATCATTTTGTATACAGAAAAAGTGCTGAAAAATTCAGCACTTTTTCTACGTTTAGGCCTCGACAAATACCGGGGCAAACATTGACAAGCCTGTGAAATTTTTCTATAATACTTTTGTAATAAATACTTAACAAAGAGGATAGTGAGATATGAAGAGAAAATTATTAACGTTTTTATTAGCATGCTCTATGTCTTTGGCATTATGTGCATGTGGTGGGGCAAAAGAAGAGGCTGCTCCTGAGGAAGAGCCCGCAGTGGAGGACACTGTTGAGGAAGAACCGGAAGAGGAAGCTGTGGCAGAGGAGCCTGAGGAAGTAAAGGAAGGCTTTTACCGCAGTGAGCTGACCAACGAATGGATCGATGAAAGCTTAAAGGATCAGAGACCAATCGCAGCTATGGTTGATAATGAGAAGACAGCACTTCCTCATTATGGAACCAGTGAAGCAGACATTGTATACGAGATGATGAACTCCACTATGAACGGACATATTACCCGTTTCATGGTTCTTGTAAAAGACTGGGAAAACATCAAACAGCTGGGAAGTATCCGTAGTACACGTACCACAAACCTGCAGCTTGCACCTGAATATAATGCAGTTGTCTGTCATGATGGTGGACCGTTCTATATCGATTATTTCCTTGTAAACCCTTATGTTGATAACTTTAATGGTGGTTTCTCACGTGTAAATAATGGAAAATCCAGAGAATTTACAGAGTATATTCTTCCGGGTGATTTAGATTCAAAATTCTCAAGCAGCGGAATCAGTAAAGAGTACAATGAGTATTATCAGGGCGCTCATTTCCAGTTCGCTTCAGAAAAAAATCCTGTAAACCTTGGTGATGCTTCCGGCTCTGTTGACTGTGTTGATATTGAGCTTCCATTTGATCACAACAGCTCCTGCTTAACCTATGTGGAAGAGACAGGTACCTATCGTTATGGAGAATATGGCGGAGAGTACAAGGATGCTGGAAACGGTGAATATATGGAATTTACCAATGTTATCTTACAGAACACAGAATATGAGCAGTATGATGACAATGGATATATGAATTTCTTTGTTACAAAGAGCGGCCGCAGCGGATATTATATTACAGGCGGAAAGGCAATTCCTGTAACCTGGTCAAAAGAGGGAGACATTTATCCTACCAAATACTTTGACGCAGACGGAAATGAAATTACATTAAACACCGGAAAAACCTATGTTGCATTGGTTCAGGCTGATCGTTGGGATGATCTGGTAATTAAGTAAGGAAACAAGTAATTAAATATGTAGAAAAATAAGTAATAAAACAAATTGCGAGAAAAATAAAGCTTTTTTCTGAAATATTCTGTATCTTTCAGAAAATCACGTTGACAAAATGGAAGTGATATGCAATGATATGGTTGTATGAGCGTTCCATGAGTTTACGCAAATATATGCCCTTTCTAAACTAAGCCAACGGACAGGCGGGGCGATTGCCGAGGGTGGCCTTATGCCACATTATTGATAGAGTTAGAAGCTCAAATTTTACATCATCTTGTGAAACGGTCAATAAGAAAAGCAATGATATTTGCTCTAATTACTCCGGACTTAAGAAGCTTTATACAAATGTGATTTGTATGATAATTCAAAAGTAAAGCAGGTGGTGACACCTGCTTTTTTATATTCTTTTATACTGTTTTACCAGACTAATATTATAGTAAGGGATGAATGTCATGAATCTTGAAAGACAAAAATCAGCGCCAATTTATGAGGCTCTGGAAAAATTTCGGAAGAAAAGAGTGGTACCTTTTGACGTACCGGGACATAAACGAGGCAGAGGAAATCCGGAGCTTGTGGAGCTTCTTGGGGAAAAGTGCGTTGGACTTGATGTTAACAGCATGAAGCCTTTGGATAACCTTTGTCACCCAATTTCAGTTATTAAGGATGCTGAGGAGTTGGCGGCGGATGCCTTTGGCGCAGAGCATGCTTTTTTGATGATTGGAGGAACTACATCTGCAGTTCAGAGTATGATTTTATCTGTTTGCAAGGCTGGGGATAAGATTATTCTCCCAAGAAATGTACATAAAAGTGTGATTAATGCTCTGGTTCTCTGCGGAGCAATCCCTGTGTATGTGGAGCCAAAGGTGAATGCAAAGATAGGTATCGCACTTGGCATAGAAGTTGAGCCTTTGGAAAAAATTATTGAGGAAAATCCGGATGCGGTTGCTGTTTTGGTAAATAATCCTACCTACTACGGAATATGCTCAGATATTAAAAGAATCGTGGAGGTGGCCCATAAACACAATATTCTGGTGCTGGCGGATGAGGCGCATGGAACACATCTTTATTTTGGAGAAAATCTACCTGTTTCTGCCATGAAGGCCGGAGCGGATTTTGCAGCGGTATCCATGCATAAATCGGGAGGAAGTCTGACACAGAGCTCTATCCTTTTGACGAACAATGGAATAAATGCAGATTACGTTCGCCAGATCATTAACCTGACACAGACGACCAGTGCGTCCTACTTGTTATTATCCAGTCTGGATATTTCCAGAAGAAATCTTGCCCTTCGTGGAAAAGAGTCCTTTGCCAAGGTGGTGGATATGGCAGAATATGCGCGTAATGAGATCAATGCCATTGGCGGCTATTATGCCTATAGCAAAGAGCTTGTTGATGGTGGCAGTATTTATGATTATGATGTGACCAAGCTGTCCATTCACACACAGGGAATCGGATTAACAGGAATTGAAGTTTATGATTTACTGCGTGATGAATATGATATTCAGATAGAGTTTGGTGATATTGGTAATATTTTAGCATACATTTCCATTGGAGACCGTATCCGTGATATCGAGCGCCTTGTTGGTGCTCTGGCCGATATCAAACGTCTCTATGAGAGAGATGGCAGCGACCTGGTGACAGGAGAATATATTCAGCCAAAGGTTATCATGAGCCCACAGAAGGCATTTTATTCAGAGAAAAAATCCCTTCCAATTGAGGAGACAAAAGGGAAGGTATGCGGAGAATTCGTCATGTGTTATCCGCCGGGAATACCAATTCTTGCACCTGGAGAGGAAATCAGTCAGGAGATCATTGATTTTATTTTGTATGCAGGTGAAAAGGGATGTTCTCTACAGGGAACAGAAGATCCTATGGTAAAAAATCTTAATGTAATCGTGTGAATTTGACAAAAGCATTCATTAATCTGCCTATGTCGCATTATAAAAAGAAAAGAAGGAGGCCACCAAAATGGAAATGTGGTTTTCAGAAATGCATACACAGAATGTGAAGATTTCCATTCGTGTAGATAAGCAGCTCTACAGTGCGCAGAGCGATTATCAGAGGATTGATGTATTTGAGTCACCTGAATTTGGGCGGTTTGTAACGCTGGATGGTGATATTATCTTTTCACAGGCTGATGAATTTATTTACAATGAGATGGTGACGCATGTCCCGATGAGTGTTCATCCCAAGGTAAAAAAGGTGTTGATTATCGGTGGTGGAGACGGAGGCGTTGCAAGAGAGTTTTGCCGTTATCCGGAAATTGAGGAAATCGATGTAGTAGAGTCAGATGATATGTTTGTGGAAGTATGCAAAAAGTATTTTCCGGAGACGACGCAGGGCTTTGATGACCCAAGGGTAAAAATCTATTATGAGGATGGTCTTCGGTTCCTCAGAACAAAAATAAATGAATATGACATTATCGTAAATGATTCCACCGATCCTTTTGGTCATACAGAGGGATTGTTTACAAAGGAGTTTTACGGCAGTTGCTTTAAGGCATTAAAAGAGGATGGAATCATGGTTTACCAGCATGGAAGTCCATTCTATGATGAGGATGAGGTGGCCTGCAGAAGCATGCACAGAAAAGCTTATAGAAGCTTTCCAATCAGCCGTGTTTATCAGGCTCATATTCCAACCTGTCCTTCCGGATACTGGCTGTTTGGCTTTGCATCCAAGAAATATCATCCATTGAATGATTTTAAGCCGGAGCGATTTAACGATAGACATCTGGAAACAGATTATTATACAACCAATCTTCACAGAGGAGCGTTTATGCTTCCAAAATATGTGGAAGACTTATTAGAGGAGGAAGAAGATTCATGAGTAGATTATTAGTAATTGGATGCGGTGGTGTCGCTGGTGTTGCGATTGCAAAATGCTGTCAGAATGATTCTGTTTTCAAGGAGTTATGTATTGCCAGCCGTACCAAGGAAAAGTGCGATGCTTTAATGGAGAAGCTGAAAGCAACAGGGACGAAAACAATTCTTACAACTGCAAAGGTTAATGCTGATGAAACGGAGGAAGTCGTAAAACTGATCCGCTCCTATAAACCTGACGCTGTTTTGAATGTTGCCCTGCCTTATCAGGATTTGACCATCATGGACGCCTGTCTGGAAACAAAGGTTTCCTACATTGATACTGCAAATTATGAGGCTGAGGATACCAACGATCCTGCCTGGAGAAAAATTTACGAGGAAAGATGCAAAAAAGAAGGATTTTCCGCATATTTTGACTATTCCTGGCAGTGGAACTATAAAGAGAAGTTTAAAAATGCAGGAATTATGGCACTTTTGGGAACCGGCTTTGATCCGGGTGTAACAAGTGTTTATTCGGCATACGCTTTAAAACACTATTTTGATGAGATTGAGACTATTGATATTCTGGATTGTAATGGCGGAGATCATGGTTATCCATTTGCGACCAACTTTAATCCTGAGATTAACCTTCGTGAGGTTTCGGCACCGGGTTCCTACTGGGAAAATGGACACTGGGTTGAAGTTGAGGCGATGAGTATCAAGAGAGAATATGATTTTCCACAGGTTGGAAAGAAGGACATGTATCTTTTACATCATGAGGAGATTGAATCCCTTGCCAAAAATATACCTGGAATCAAGAAAATCCGTTTCTTTATGACCTTTGGACAAAGCTATTTAACCCATATGAAATGCCTGGAAAATGTTGGCATGCTTTCCACTGAACCAATTGATTTTGATGGACAGAAGATTGTTCCAATTCAGTTTTTAAAGGCATTGCTGCCTGACCCTGCATCTTTGGGACCAAGAACTGTTGGAAAAACCAATATTGGATGTATTTTCCATGGGAAAAAGGACGGAAAAGAAAAAACAATTTACATCTACAATGTCTGTGATCATCAGGAGTGCTATAAGGAGGTTGGCTCTCAGGCAATTTCCTATACAACAGGTGTTCCTGCAATGATTGGTGCCATGATGGTAGTACAGGGAATCTGGAAAGATGCCGGAGTATTTAATGTAGAAGAATTTGATCCTGATCCATATATGGAAGCACTGAACAAATGGGGGTTACCTTGGGTTGTCGATGAAAATCCCCAGACGGTTGAGTAAAAATTGTTCTGAGAATTGATTGATACAGACAAACAATTGACAGTAATCTGACAAGACAGAAATTATAATTAACAGCATTCAGATGGAACAGAGGATATACGATATGGAATTATGTAAACTTGAGACTCCATGCTATGTGGTGGATGAAGCAAAATTAATTCATAATTTAACAATATTAAAGGGCGTGGAAGAGAGAACAGGATGTCACATTCTTTTGGCTCAGAAGGCATTCTCCTTCTATTATGATTATCCACTGATTGGACAATATCTTTCAGGGACGACAGCCAGTGGATTATTTGAAGCAAGGCTTGGAATGGAAGAGATGGGCAAGGAAAATCATGTTTTTTCTCCCGCCTATAAAAAAGACGATATGCTTGAGCTGGATGCAATTTGTGACCATATTATTTTTAATACTCCATCACAGTTTGATAAATTCAATAACATATGTCATTATGCCAGCCTGGGAATAAGATTAAATCCGGAATGCTCCACACAGGAGGACCATGCGATTTATGATCCCTGTGCAGCTGGCTCCCGTCTGGGAACGACGGCGGAGCAGTTTAAAATCTGGCTGGATGAAAACTATGATGGCGCTTTGCCGGAAAAGCTGGAGGGACTTCATTTTCATACCCTGTGTGAGCAGAACTCGGATGCTCTTGAAATTACGCTTGCGGCAGTGGAGGAGAAGTTTGGAGAATATCTTAAGCAGGTAAAATGGATAAACATGGGTGGGGGACACCACATTACAAGAGAAGATTACGATATTGACAAGCTGGAAAAATGCATTCGACACATAAAGGATACCTACAATGTGGAGGTATACTTAGAGCCTGGGGAGGCGGTTGCGTTAAATGCAGGATATTTAATAACAGAAGTTCTTGATAAGGTTCATAATGGAATGGATATATTGATTCTTGATGCATCGGCGGCCTGTCATATGCCCGATGTGCTGGAGATGCCATATCGTCCACCACTTCGAGACAGTGGTATGCCAGGGGAGAAAAAATATTCCTATCGATTATCCTCGGCAACCTGTCTGGCTGGAGATGTCATCGGAGATTACTCTTTTGACAGAGAAATTCAAATTGGGGACAGACTGCAGTTTGAAGACATGGCTATTTATTCCATGGTAAAAAATAACACATTTAATGGAATGCCACTTCCAGCCATTGCTGTTATGCATGAGGATGGCGAATGTGAAGTGATTAAAGAATTCGGTTATAAAGATTTCAAGGAAAGATTATCATGATTTATAATAAAGAAACACTTGATATTAAACAGTACAGAATGCCTGCTGAATTTGAAAGACAAGAGGGCTGTATCATGATCTGGCCCACAAGACCCGGCTCATGGATCTACGATGGAAGAGATGCCAAAAAAACTTTTGTGGAAATTGCTGATGCTGTTTCAAAGAGTGAGAAAGTTTTTATGTTAACCGATAGAGAGCATTTGGCTGAGGCAGAGGATGCACTTTCCAATTGCTCCAGAGCAGATAGAATTCATGTACTGGAGATTGAGTCGGATGATGCCTGGGCAAGAGATGTCGGTCCTACATTTGTAGTTAAAAATAACGAACGTTTGGGAATTAGCTGGACCTTCAATGCATGGGGCGGAGTGGTTGACGGCCTCTATGCAAATTGGGATAAAGACGATTTGGTTGCCAAAAGATTCTGTGAGGCCGTGGAAATTCCATGTTTTGATGCGGCACCGTTTGTACTGGAGGGTGGTTCTATTCACAGTGATGGAGAGGGAACACTTATGGTTACCGAGGCCTGTCTTTTATCAAAGGGAAGAAATCCATCCATGTCAAAGGAGCAGATCGAGAAAACTCTATGTGAGCATCTTGGTGGTGAAAAGGTTATTTGGCTTCCTTATGGAATTTATCAGGATGAAACCAACGAGCATGTGGATAATGTATGTGCCTTTGTTCGTCCCGGGTGTGTAGTTCTTGCCTGGACAGATGATGAGATTGATCCACAGTATGCATTATCAAAGGCAGATCTTGATGTGCTTATGTCAGAAACAGATGCCCGAGGCAGAAAGCTTGAGGTCATAAAACTTCCCATTCCAAAGAAACCGGTTTGTATTACAAAGGAAGAGCTTGATGGTTATATTTTTGAGGCGGGTGAGGATCAGAGAGAGGTTGGAGAACGTCTTGCTGCAAGCTATGTAAACTTTTTTATTTCCAATGACAGTGTTATCTTGCCACAGTTTGGAGATGAAAATGATGATTTGGCGGTTACTATATTAAAGGAAGCTTTTCCAGAACGAAAAATTGTTCCAATCTATGCAAGAAGTATTATTGTTGGGGGTGGAAACATTCATTGCATTACCCAGCAGATTCCGGAGGTGGAAAAATGAGACAGGTTACAGTTGCGGCTATTCAGATGAAGTGTTCTTCCAGTGTGGAAGAAAATATTATGAATGCAGAGAAAAAGGTTCGTAAAGCGGCAGCCGAAGGAGCACAGATTATTTTACTTCCTGAGTTATTTGAAAGACCATATTTTTGTCAGGAGCGGTGCTACGAGTACTATGCATATGCGATGCCAACAGAGGAAAATACAGCAGTTCTGCATTTCAAAACGCTTGCAAAGGAGCTGGGAGTGGTAATTCCAGTCTCTTTTTATGAAAAGGATGAGAATCGGCTGTATAATTCCATCGCTGTGATTGATGCAGATGGAACTATACTGGGGGTTTATCGTAAAACACATATTCCAGATGATCATTATTATCAGGAAAAATTCTATTTTTCACCTGGTGATACAGGATTTAAGGTGTGGGATACACGCTTTGGCAGAATTGGAATTGGCATATGCTGGGATCAATGGTTCCCTGAGACAGCGCGCTCCATGGCGATTATGGGAGCAGAGCTGTTATTTTATCCAACGGCAATTGGAAGTGAACCAATATTAACAGTTGACAGTATGCCTCATTGGCGCAGAACAATGCAGGGGCATGCTGCAGCCAATGTAATCCCTGTTATAGCGGCAAACCGCATTGGAAAGGAAAGTGTTGAGCCAACAGAGCAAAATGGCGGACAAAAATCCTCCCTATTGTTCTATGGTTCCTCTTTTATGACAGATGCAGTGGGCGAAATTGTGGAAAGTGCAGGAAGAGAGCAGGAAGAAATTCTCATGCATTCCTACGATCTTGATGAGACAAAAAAAGAGCGCCTGGAGTGGGGGTTATTCCGCGACAGACGCCCTGAGTGTTATGAGTTGATTTGCAAATAGTATTTAGTTTGAAATAGTATTTAGTTTGAAATAGTATTTAGTTTGTTATTTTCAGGTCGCGTGTTGTATTGCGGATCATTGGTATATGCAGCAGTACAGGAGCTAAAACAGCTGCAAGAACAAGTCCGGTAATTCCCTGGATGCAGTTTGGAAGAATTTCGGCAACTGCAGCTGCGAATCCTTCATAGAAGATTTCAAAGAAAAAGTATCCAATGACAACGATGAATTCAGATGCAATGCCTCCAAGAATAACAGATACTGCAGTGGGAAGCTTCAATTTTTCTTTTGCTGTTTTAAAAGCATAGCCTGCGCAGAAGGCTGCGAGAAATTTAATGCAGGCAGTTGCAATGGAGAAGACATAATAGCCACCCAAAATATCGGCAAACATGGAACCGATTCCGGCAGCAAGACCACCAAATACTGGTCCTAAGAGAATACCGGATGAGATAACCAGACAGTCTCCAATATGGACATAGCCTTTCAGGGTTGGAATTCGAATCATCATTGTTGCAACGCAGGTAAGAGCGGCAAAGAGGCCGGTTAGTACAATTTTCATGGTTTTATTTTGTGTATTCATAAAAGGGTTCCTCCAAATTTTTATTTACTGCAGTAATTTTATATTGCCTATCATACACACAGAATGGCTTGATTGAAACAGCCACTTTTTAACAAAATAACCATGCCAGTTTGTAGCGCGAAAAAGTATAAATTGTTGGGATTATGGACGTCTGGCAGAGATATTATAAGTTGTTGTGATTATGGCTGTCTGGTTGAGATATTATAGGGTGTTGGACCTATGGCTGAGATATTATGTAAAGGAAGAAGGGATGAATTATGAAATATGTTGAAATTGCAGGAAATCGAGTACCTGCCATTATTCAGGGGTGCATGCGTATCTCTGACTTATCCAAAAGGGATGTACAGAATTTAATTGAAAAACAGTATGAAACCGGAGTAAACTTCTGGGATCATGCGGATATCTATGGTGGAGGACAGTCAGAAACTGTTTTTGGAGATGCACTTTTTGATATGCCGGGAATGAGGGATAAGCTGGTAATTCAAAGTAAGTGCTCTATTCGACCAGGCGCATATACCTGTTATGATTTTTCTAAAGAATATATTTTGCAAAGCGTGGAGGAAAGTTTAAAGAGACTCAAGACAGATCATCTGGACTATTTTCTGCTGCATCGCCCGGATCTTTTGATGGAGCCTGAGGAGGTTGCGGAGGCATTTGATGCGTTATTTAAGGCGGGAAAGGTTCTTCATTTTGGAGTAAGTAATCATACACCGGGGCAAATGGAATTGCTTCGCAGCTGTGTTAATCAGAAACTGGAGATAAATCAGTTACAATTTTCTTTGGCCCATACACTGTTGCTTGATGCACCGGCATATTTGAATACAACAGATGCTCATGGAATTAACAGAGATGCAGGTGTTCTTGACTATTGCAGAAAGAATAAAATAACCATTCAGTGCTACAGTCCTTTCCAATATGGTGTGTTTGAAGGAACCTTCCTTGGAAATCCACAGTACCAGAATCTGAATCAGGTCTTAGACCGCCTTGCTGATAAATATGATACAACTGCAAATGGAATTGCAGCAGCATGGATTTTGCGTCATCCGGCTAATATGCAGGTTGTCATTGGAACAACGAATCCATCAAGAATTCCGGGAATAGCATCTGGAAGCGATATTGTACTTACCAGACAAGAGTGGTATGAGCTCTATGCGGCTGCGGGAAATCAATTGCCGTAGAAAATGGTCATAAAGATACATAAAGATACATAAAAATACATAAAGATACATAAAAACACATAAAGATTCATAAAAACACATAAAGATGCTTGCAAAAACTTATGAATATCCGCTTTGGACGTCAGGATTGTCAATGTCTGATGTACGTCCAATCGGTTTACATAACACAGATTCGTATGCTTGTTACTTGATGGAGAAGGGTGAGTAATAGGGCATCGACATAATAAAGCCTCAACATAATAAAGGCTTGCATAATAAAGATTGACTAGATTTTGTCTGGAAGAAGAATAAAAATAATTAAGGTTTGCCAGAAATTGAAGTGATTAATTGAGACTTGCTGAAGGAGAAGTGATTAATTGAGACTTGCTGAAGGAGAAGTGATTAATTGAGACTTGCTGGAGGAGAAGTGATTAATTGAGATTTACTGGAGGAGAAGTGATTTATAGCGGTTTGACGGGGAGCATTTTCAATTTACAGGGGGTGTTTTTCGATATAGGTATCAGAAATCTCTATATCGAAAGAAAATAAGGCAAAATGGTTAACATAAATCAATTATGTAAACCATTTTTCGATATACGAAACTACTTTTTCTATATCGAAAGAAAATCACGAAAAAGCTTCGATATAGAATTCTTTATTTTGTATATCGAAAGAAATGTGTTATGTAAACTAAAAACACAACTTTGCAACAAGAAAAGTTTCGATATGGGAAATGTTTTTTGCCATATCGAAACCTTTACAATGTCTAAGCCCGCAACGCGTCTATGTTACAAACATGCAAACCAAAAGTGTTTCAAATTAAATTACCAATTTACACCAATACCTTGGATAAGAAATCCTTCAGGCGGTCGCTCTCGGGATTGCTGAAGAGTTCGAGGGGAGTATTTTCCTCTACAATGCGGCCATCGTCCATAAACATAACACGTGAGCCAACTTCCTTTGCAAAGCCCATTTCATGAGTGACAACCAGCATGGTCATTCCTGATTTGGCAAGGTCCTTCATAACTTCCAGAACTTCTCCAACCATTTCCGGGTCGAGAGCAGAAGTGGGTTCGTCAAATAAAAGTACATCAGGAGCCATACAGAGTGCTCTGACGATGGCGATTCGCTGTTTCTGTCCACCAGATAACTGGCTTGGATAAGCGTTTGCCTTTTCTTCCAGACCGACACGTTTCAAATAGCCCATTGCCATCTCATCTGCTTCGGCTTGAGACATGTTTCGAAGCTTAACTGGAGCAATGGTCATATTTTTCAGAATAGTCATATGAGGAAACAGATTGAAGTGCTGAAATACCATTCCAATATTCTGACGGTATTTATCAATATTCGTGTGCTTGTCTGTAATATCGCTGCCCTCGAAAAAGATTTTGCCGTCTGTTGGCATTTCCAATAAGTTCAAGGAGCGCAGAAACGTGGATTTACCGGAGCCGGATGGTCCAATAATAACAACAACCTCGCCCTTTTTTATCTCGGTAGTAATATTTTTCAGAACCTGGTTCGTACCAAAGGATTTGCACAAATTCTGAATTTCAAACAGGGTATCGCCGTCATTTAAGACTGCTTTTGTAATATCTTTATCGTTCACTGTTTCTCAGTCTCCTTTCCAATTTCTTGACCAAAGCTGAAAGAATCATTACCAGAACCAAATAAATCAAGGCAACAGAAAGCAATGGAAGGAATGGTTCATAGGTAACGCTTCGAATAATATCTCCGCCACGGGTTAAGTCTGTCAGACCAATGTAACCGCAGATAGAAGTTTCTTTTAATAATACAATAAATTCATTAGCCAGTGCAGGAAGTACATTTTTGAAGGCCTGTGGCATGATAATATAGAGCATGGTACGTGGATAGGAAAAGCCCAGGCTTCGACCGGCTTCAAACTGTCCCTGGTCGATGGACATGATTCCTGAACGGACAATTTCTGCAACGTAGGCACCTGAGTTTATTCCAAAGGATAGAATGGCAACGACTGTTTTATTCATGGAGGTTGTTGCAAAGATAACATAATACATGATTAACAGCTGAACCATAACAGGTGTTCCGCGGATAATTGTAAGATAAATGGAACAAATAGTATTAGGAAGCTTCATTTTTCCGGTTTTATCGTGGGTGGAACGAATGATTGCCACAAGAAATCCTAAGAAAATACCAAGCAGAACTGCAAATATTGTTATGATCAAGGTGGTTTTTAAACCGTTAATCAGATACATGTATCTGCTGTCGTCCACAAAGTTTTGTTGTAGTTTCGCAATAAAATTATCCAAAGTGTTTCCTCCTGTTGTTTCAATCTTATTTCTTTATGTAAAAAAGCATATATAAGACTTAATAAGGGCTTTGGCGTTTTGCCAAAGCCCTTGCTTATAATAGCATATTTATTAAAAAAATAAAACTAATTATTACTTGTAAAAGTAATAATTTTCTTAAGTATAGAATGTACTGTCCCAAAGTGGAGAGACATTATTTCTTTCTGACAATGATAACCTGTGTTGCAGTGGTGTAAGGATCAGTAAAGTCAATGTTCTGTAATCTTTCTTCAGTTACAGTCATTCCGGCAGCACCAAAGTCAGCCTTACCGGACTGAACAGCATTGATAATAGAATCAAATTCCATATCATCAATCTGTAATTCATAGCCTAATTTGTCACAGATAGCTCTTGCCATTTCAGCATCAATACCAACAATCTGGTTGTCAGCATGATATTCGTATGGCTCAAACGCAGCATTGGTTGCCATAATTAATTTTCCATTAGGATACTCGGTTCCTTCTGGAGTTACATAAGGACAGGTTCCCTTTGTGTCATCACCGATGTAGTTTGCAACGATCTGATCGAAGGTTCCGTCTGCTTTTAATTCAGCCATAGCTGTATTGAAGGCCTCAGTTAATTCTTTTTTGTCCTTGCTGATGCAGATTGCATAATCCTCTACAGCAAATTCTTCGTCGAGCACCTTTAAATCGTCATTTTTTGAAACAAAGGCATTTGCAGGCTGGCTGTCAATGATAACGCAGTCAACTTTACCCTGCTTTAAAGCGAGAACAGCATCGTTTCCCTTGTTGTAACGCTCGATGGTAGATCCCTGCTCCTCATAATCAGATGCATAGATATCACCAGTGGTTCCCAGCTGAACACCGATTGTTTTTCCTGGAAGATCATCAACGGAAAATACTGTATTTGCTGGGACACCGCATGCGCTCATGGATAAAGCGAGTGCACCGACAAGACCAAGTGCGATAAGTTTACTAAATTTTTTCATGGTTATTCCTCCTCTTTTCTTTGAACCATTTGTGGGTTATTATAACAAGGAAAGAACGCATACGCAATAGAAAATATACGGAGAATATGCATGATTATACAAAAATTAACAAAGGAACAATATAAGAAAATTTATGAGATACAAATGAAAGAGGATTTTATTCCAGAGGAAATCAAGCCTTTGGAAATGATGGAAAAACTGCAAATGCAGGGAAAATATGAGTTTTTTGGCTTCTTTTTAGAAGAATTATTTCAAAAAGAGCCAGTTTCGTACGCATTTGTGGTAAAAGACCAGAAAAATAAGGTTTGCCTGCTTGATTATTTTGCAGTGAGAAAAGAGCATAGAGGGAAGAAAATCGGACAGATGGCCTTTCAGATGCTGAATAAATATTTAAAGAAAGAGGGATATGAAACTTTAATACTGGAGGTGGAGGACCCGACAGCGGAGGCGGATTGCAGAGAAAAAATATGTAAAACACGGAGAATTTCCTTCTATAAAAGGTGTGGTATGCATCTGACAGGATTCGCAGTCTCCTTATTTGATGTGGAGCTGCTGCTCATGAGCAGCAATACAGAAAGACTGTTGGATACAGGAAGGCAGGCAGATCAGATATATGATTTCATGTTTCCGGATGAACTAACAAGAAAAAAGGTACAGACAAAATGCTGCCTGAAGGCACTTTTTCTTGATTTGGACAGAACAACACTCAGAAGCAATGGAAGACTTGGGACGGCGACAAAGCAGGCATTGAAGCAGGCATCAGAACGAGGGGTGGAGATTGTTGTTGCCAGCGGAAGAGCTTTTGACACGTTGCCCTCAGAGGTTTGGTCATTGCCGTTTATAAGCTATGCGATTACTTCCAACGGGGCTGCAATTTATCAGAAGGAAAAGGGTTGTGTATGGCAGAAGAATATCGAGGCAAAGGCAGCAAAAAGAATTCTGGATTTATGCAGAAATGAGGAGGAGGTTACGGTTGAAGTATTCTGGAGAGGAGGTGCATATTGTACTGAAAAATACTATGAAAATCCCGGCAGATATGGGTCTGCGTCTGCAACAGAGTATGTGAAGAGAACAAGACGCCCCCTCCAGGATGTTTTCTCTTTTGCCCAGGAACATATAAATGAGTTGGAAAGCATTGATTTTATCAGTAATTCTTTTGCAAAAAGAGAAAAGTTAAAGGAAGAATTAATAAAATTGGGAGAGGAAATTTCGATTACTTCGTCCATTGAGCATCTGATAGAAATAGCACATAAGGAAAATACAAAGGGAAAAGCAGCAGAAAAGGTATGCGATTTGGAAGAGATTTCCCTATTGCAGTGTGCTGCGTTTGGAGATGGAAAAAATGATATCAGTATGTTGAAGGAAGCGGGTGTGGGCATTGCGGTGTCCAATGGACATAAGGAACTAAAGCGGATTGCTGATTATGTGACAGCTTCCAACGAGGAGGACGGTGTTGCAAGGGCACTTTGTCAATTCTTTGATTTTTCTGTGGAAAAAGAGAGCATCTTGTTGTAAACTTAAGATAATATTGATTATGGAGGGGTATTTATACCATGAAGCTGTTAGAAGAGCGTATTTTAAAAGATGGAATTATTAAAGAAGGCGGGGTTTTAAAGGTTGATAACTTTTTGAACCACCAGATGGATATCGAGCTGTTCAATGAAATGGGAAAGGAATTTAAGCGACTTTTTGCAGATTGCAATATCAATAAAATCCTGACCATTGAGGCGTCAGGAATTGGAATTGCCTGTATTGTAGCACAATATTTTCATGCACCTGTTGTTTTTGCCAAAAAGGCACAGAGCATCAACATTGATGGAGAGGTATATCAGACAAAGATTCAGTCCTTTACACATAAAAGAGTCTATGATGTGATTGTCTCCAAAAAATATCTGGGACCGGAGGATCATGTACTGATTATTGATGATTTCCTGGCAAATGGCTGCGCCCTTGAGGGATTGATCGATATTGTAAAGAGCTCAGGAGCTACCGTAGAAGGCATTGGTATTGCCATTGAGAAAGGCTTCCAGCATGGAGGAGATAAGATCAGGAGCACCGGTATACGTCTGGAATCCCTGGCAATCGTTGATCGATTTGAAGGAAACAGTGTTGTATTTAAGGAGCAGTAAATATAATGATACAGAAGGGAAGCGTGTAGTAACTGCACGAAAAAGAGGGGAGAAAACATGATATTTAAATGCAGGAACTGCGGGGCCAATACACTTTGGGACCCGGAGCAGGGCAGAATGCGCTGTCCACACTGTGACAGCCTTGACAGTGAAGAACAGGTAAAGAGCAGTGAGATGTTTCAGTGTGCAAACTGTGGTGCACCCATGGAACCTAAGCAGTATGACAGTGCCAGCAAATGTGAGCATTGTGGTGCTTACACTATCTTTGAAGAGCGTATCAGTGGGGGATATGAGCCTCATTTGATTTTGCCCTTTCATATCAGTAAAGCAAAAGCAAAAGAGACAATCAGAGCAGAGTTTGGAAAAAAGCTGTTTCTGCCGTCTTCTTTCTTAAAAGAAGCTTATCTTGATAAAATGGAAGGTGATTATATTCCATTCTTCCTGTTTGATTTTGACTGCAATTACCGCTACGCCGGACGTGGAAAGAAGGTTCGCGTCTGGAGAAGCGGAAATACAGAATATACAGAAACCTCCATCTATGATATTTATCGTGACATGGATGTTGATTTTACCAAGATGCCTGTGGACGCGTCCACAGCAATGCCGGATGGGGAGATGGATCTTCTGGAGCCCTTTGATTACAGTGAAATGCTTGATTTTCAGCCGAAATACATGTCAGGCTTTCTGGGAGAAATGTACAGTGAAAGCCCTGAGGTCTTGGAGCCGAGAGCCAGGACAAAGGCAAGAAGCGATGCGGAGCGCCTCATGCATGAGAGCATTCATGGCTATAACAGTGTTACACCTACCATGCAGGATCTGCAGTGCAATAAGAAGCTGGAGCGCTATGCTCTTTTACCGGTGTGGAATTATGTATATCAGTTCAAGGGTAAAAAATATTTCTTCCGCCTCAATGGCCAGACGGGAAAGCTGGTTGGAAAAGCACCGGTCTCTGTTGGAAAAGCAATCGGTTATTCCATGACATTGTTTGCCAGCATTTCTGCTATTGGACTGCTAATCAACGGAATACTGGGGGTGCTGTAATATGAAAAAATATTTGAAACATTTTATGGTTTTCTTTATTGTGATTGCTGTGCTTCTGGTTGTGTTTGTGGCACTGAAAATTGTGGATGGAAAGACTTCCGTTTCTTACGAGAGAACAAATTCCACCTGTCTGACAGATGAGAGAGTGTTCGATTATGCAGATAAGCTGACAGAAATCGAGGAAGAAGCTCTTCGTGATCTGATAGCTGAAAAAGAGAAGCAGTGTGGCAGTGATATTGTTCTGGTAACCCTGGATGATGCAACCGTGGATTCTGATAATGCAATGATGAACTATGCAGATGATTTTTATGACAATGCACAGTTTGGCTATAATGCAGCCTGGGGAGACGGAGCAATTTACGTTGACAACTGGGCAAACGGATATGTCTGGTTTTCCACAAGTGGAAGAGTGGAGGACCGCTACTCTTCGGCAATGATAGACAGTCTGATTACCAGTGTCTGTGATTTGGTCAATTCTGACCCTTATGGTGCTTATACAAAGTACGTAAATTCTGTGAGCAATACCATGAGCGGAAAGATAGGCGCACAGATTCCTGTCAGCATGATTTTCTTTGTTGCTTTGCTTGTTTCTGGTGTTTACCTGATTGTTGGTTTGGTCGGAAACAAAGGAAAGAAAACTACCAATGAAAAAACCTATGTGGTCGGAGGGGCTCCGAACTTTAAGGATAACCGTGATGTTTTTGTGACAAAGCATACAACCTCCAGACACATTGAAACAAGCAGCGGAGGCTCCGGCGGCGGTGGCGGACACCATATGTCATCAGGTGGTCATTCCCATGGCGGCGGTGGTGGAAGACATTAAATATTTAACCTTTATGATGTTGGGGACGAAGCGTTATATTTCGCTCCCAACATTATCTTTGTTATCAAATGTGATATTGAGTGCCTCAGATATGGTAAAGCTTAAACGCTTTACGATGGCATCAATATCCTTTCCCGTGACATACATGGTATTCAGCTCCTGCAAAATGGAATGACAATCCTCCTGGGAGAGAAATTCTGCAATTAAATCCTCGCTCTGCTGTCTGGTAAAGTCGGAGAGTGCATCCTTGACAATGGTTGCGGCATCTACAACGGTTGGAATACCAATGGCAATAACAGGAATTCCCAGACTTTCTCTGGTTAATGCATTTCTGTGATTGCCCACACCGGAGCCGGGATGAATGCCGGTGTCAGTAATCTGTATGGTGCGATTGAGCCTGTGGAGCGTTCTGGCAGCAAGTGCGTCGATTACAATTGCCAGGTCCGGTTTGGTCTGTTCAATGACACCCTTTATTATCTCAGAGGTTTCCATGCCATTCTGTGCCATGACACCAGGAGCAAGCGAGCTTACAAGATGCATGTGCGTTTTGTTGTATGCAGCCTTTCCGTAGGTGAGGACCATATGTCTTGTAATACAAATTTGATCAATGACCCGTGGACCGAGAGAATCTGCAGTGACTTCACGGTTCCCAAGACCAACAATTAGAACAGACAGCTCTCTGTCAAAGTCCGTAATCAGACTTTTTAATAATGCTGCCACTTCAATGGATATTTCACGGTGGATTCCTTCGTCATCTTCGTCCATGGCGGGTGCTTCCATGGTAATATAGGTGCCCATGGGCTTTCCAAGGGCTTTCGCAGCATTTTTGGTGGTAACCCTGACGGTGGTAATATGAAGGTCTTTGTCGGAGATATGATGCTCACTGACCTCAATTCCGTGTATTTGCGAATCCTTTTGGTCCAGATTTTCTCTTGCTTCCAGGGCTAAATCAGTTCGTATATTTGTAAAACTCATGGTAAACCTCCAGTTTGTATTTTGATTCATATTTTTTCCAACTATTTTGGTAATATGTATTGACAGAAAAAGTAAAATAAATTATTATAATATGCGTGTGCTCGCATTAGTCTATCCGTGTCTGGATGAAACGCGACACTGACATAGAGATATGACTTTTAGATAATAGGAGGTGTAAGTCATGGCTAACATCAAATCTGCGAAGAAGAGAATTTTAGTAAATCAAACTAAAGCTGATAGAAACAAAGCAATCAAATCCGGCGTAAAAACTGCTATTAAGAAAGTTTACGTTGCAATTGATTCAAAAGATGCAGATGCTGCAAAGGCCGCTTTATTAGAAGCTACAACAACTATCGATAAAGCTGCTTCCAAAGGCATTTATCACAAGAAAAATGCATCCAGAAAGGTTTCCCGTTTAAACAAAGCTGTAAACGGAATGGCTTAATGTTATTGCAATAGAATCGTTCTTTTGGCAACCGGCCCGTCATCCGGTGCTCTGAGGCGAATTTCAGGAGCTGAGAATTCAGCTCCTTTTTTAATGCTGACATCTCAGCTTCTTTTTTAGTGGTGATTACATGCTGCCCAGGGGATCGCACAGCACATTGGTTGCATAGACCTGTCTTTCTTTTCATATATTGAATGGGTGATATTATGAGAAGAGGCAGAAGAAAACACATACGGCAGATACCGGTAGAAAAAGGAATCTTTCTGATTGGTATCTGCTGTTTTTTATTTCTATTTATTTATGCATTCGGAACGGAGCTTGTGACAGCATTGTGCCCGGCAATGGAATATTTTTCTAAAAATGAGGATGACAATCCGATTCAGGGACTTGTCTGGAGTCTGACTGCACGCGAGGAATTTGAAAGAAAAAGTGGAAAACTCACGGAGTTTCTGAACCAGCCGGATTTGAAGCTGAAATCAGAGACAAATGACAGTTTGCCAGAGGAGGAAGAACAGAAGCCGGATTTGGAAGGATTATCGGAAGATGGAACCATGGAAAACTGGTTTTCTGAAAATACTAATGAGGATACAACGGATGAAAATTCACTTTCACAGAATGGGACTGTTTCTGAGGACGAGGAAAACTATCTTGCCAAGACCAGGCAGGAGCCCTGGGTGGAGGATTTATCCCTGTTAAAGGATTTTGATTATTTAACCAGTCACCTCTATGCGGTGGATGATACGACTTCGACAAGTGCAGAACAATTGAATGCCGCAGAGATGATTTTATATGAAGGTGCAATATCAACAGATAACAGTGTGCCGCAGATTCTCATTTATCATACCCACTCACAGGAGGCTTTTGCGGACAGCGTACCCGGGGACGAGAGCATGAGTGTTGTGGGAGTGGGAGAGCGGCTGGCGCAGTGTCTGAGAGATGAGTATGGATTTAATGTCATTCATCATACGGGAGTATATGATGGGGAAAACCGTGATTATGCCTATCAGGAGGCAGCACCGCACATAGAGGCACTTCTGGAAGAGAATCCTACGGTTGAGGTTGTCATAGACCTGCACAGGGACGGAGTTGCGGACAGCACACATCTGGTTACGGAGGTCGATGGAAGGAAGACTGCCCAGTTCATGTTTTTTAATGGTCTGAGCTATTTAAAGGGGAAGGGAGACGTCTCTTACCTGAAAAATAAATATATCAAAGAAAATCTTGCCTTCTCCTTTCAGATGCAGCTGGCAGCAAACAGGCTTTACCCTGGATTTGCCAGAAAAATATATTTGAAGGGTCTTCGCTATAATATGCATTACTGTCCCAAAAGCCTGCTGATTGAGGTGGGAGCGCAGACAAATACCGTGGAGGAGGTTATGAACGCAGTGGAACCTCTGGCAAAAATATTAGCCAGTGTGTTAAGGCCTGAGTAGTTGCCACGACGACTGAATTTTGCTATACTCAGGTGAAGTATGAAAAAATGGAGGAAAACTCATGCAACACATAGATCAAAGCAAAATCCGTAATTTTTGTATCGTGGCCCATATCGATCACGGCAAATCCACTCTGGCGGATCGAATTATAGAAAAAACAGGACTTCTGACAACCCGTGAGATGCAGGCGCAGGTCCTTGACAACATGGAACTGGAGAGAGAACGCGGCATAACCATCAAGGCTCAGACTGTACGAATTGTCTATAAAGCACAGGATGGAGAAGAGTATATTTTTAACCTGATTGATACCCCTGGCCATGTGGATTTTTCTTCTGAAATGGAAAGAGCCCTTCAAGTT
>CAZUCI010000037.1:25182-30086 GCA_964619485.1 uncultured Lachnospiraceae bacterium | reverse complement strand
GTTTGTTGTTCCTAAATCAATACCGATAATTTTACTCATAATGCTTACCTCCTGGGTCTTTTTCCCTATCTTAATATTATTATTTACTGTACAACTGCCACCATGCTGTGTCTTACCACAGTATCACGGTAGGTATATCCCTTTTGCAGCTCCTGTGCCACTACTCCGGATTCGAATTCTTCCGATTCTACCTGCATCACTGCATTATGCAAATTCGGGTCGAACTCTGTGCCAATCGCCTCAATTGGTTTTACGCCGATGGTCTCTAATTCTGTAACCATCTGTTTATATATTTTGTTCATGCCATCCACAAAAGGACTTTCCTTTTCCTCTTCCGGAACGGTCATAAGGCCTCTCTCAAAATTGTCAATAACCGGTAAAATTTTTTCAATTACACTCTTTGCACCGGTTTCATACATGGCAGTTTTTTCTTTTTCGGAACGATTACGGAAATTTTCAAACTCGGCTAACTGACGTTTCACCTTGTCTTCCAGTTCCTCAATCTTTTCCTGGGCTTTGTCTTTCTTCTTCTCCCTTTTAAAAGGAGATTTCATACCCTTTTTGGATTCTTCTTTTTCCTCAGGTACCTCTTCGGACTCCTCTGTTTCCACAGCTTCCTCCGCCTGCTCTTCTGCAACAGCGTCCTTATCTACGCTCTCCTGCTCTGCAGCCTCCTGTTCCAAAGCTTCCTCTTTATTTTCCATATCTTTTTCCAAGTTCTTTTCCATATCTGGCATTGTTTCATCCCTTTCTATTCTTTCTTATGATAAAGATCCTCAAGCTGTTTCATGAGCGTCTTCATCGTGTCTACAACTTTCTCATAATCCATACGTTTTGGTCCGATAATACCAATGGTTCCCTTCATTCCCTCTCCCAATTCATAGGTTGCTGTCACAACACTGCAATCTTTCATGGAAGAGACAGGGGATTCATCACCGATATAAATCTGGATTCCTGTATTTTCCTCCTTGGCCAGCGTATCCTGAACCAAAGTGGTCAGCATCTGTTTTTCTTCAAAGGTGCTGATGATTTCGCTTGCCTTCTGCTGGTCAGCAAGCTCCGGATATTTAAAAATGTTATTTGCACCGGATGTATATATTTCAAGGTCCTCATCTGCTTTAATGGCTTCTGCCACCGCATCCATAACCTCTCCAACTAATTCAGAATGAATACCTGCCTGCTGCTTCAGCCTTGCAATCATGCCAAGATTGATTTCTTCAATTGCCAGACCATTTAAGTGAGTATTCAACAAAACATTCAATTTCAAAAGTGTTTCATCATCCACTTCATCCGGGACCGTCATCATGTTATTTTTGATGATATTTCCCTCAAGAACAATAACCGCAACCAGCTGATTGGCTTCCACCCTGGACAACTGTATAAATTTCAGTTTACTGCCAATAACCTGCGGTGCTGAAATCATGGATGCATAATTGGTGTTGACCGCCAAAGTTTTTGCGACCTGTTTCAGCAGCTGATCCAGCTTCTCTTCCTTTTCTACCAAAAAGCCCTTTAACTCATCCACCTCTTTGGTTTTCTCAGAAAGCATCGTATCAACATATAATCGGTAGCCCTTGTCAGAAGGAATACGCCCCGCTGAGGTGTGGGGCTGTAAAATGAATCCCAATTCCTCCAAATCTGCCATTTCATTTCGAATGGTCGCAGAGCTTAAATTCAAATCAGTATACTTGGAAATGGTCCTGCTTCCAACCGGCTCGCCAGTCTCTAAATAATTCTTGATGACTGCCTGCAGGATTTTCATTTTTCTCTCATCAAGTTCCAAACTGACACGCCCCTTTCCATCTGTTTACTTTCCTATTATATGAAGCTCTTTTATTTTTGTTAGCACTCATTCGATTAGAGTGCTAACATCGTTTCTGTACCTAAAATAGCACTCTAAATTAGTAATGTCAACAGATTGCAGGGAAAATATTTATGAAAAAAAAATAAAGAAAGCCTGAACACAGTGTAACGCTGCATTTTGGCTTTCTCTACTTATGGTATAGTAGGCTGCATCATTTTAGTTTGAATATTTTTCCAAATACTCTTCCGCCTCGTCTCGGCTCAATGAAAACTTTTCCATAAGCCTTGCCTCCAGTCTTGCTCTGTCAACACCTAATTCAAGCATGGATTCTATCATTCCACAAATCCGTCCCTCTTCGATGCCCTCTTCGATGCCACGTTTAATCAGAATATTTTCGTCCTCCATCAGTCTCATATATGCTAATGACACCTCCTCACTCTGCCGAACCACAGAAAGCATTTTCTCCTTTTGGGAGAAAACACGGCTCCAGTCTTCCCAAGCCCTCTGTCATCTCCCGTTCAATTGTATTCATACGGGGAGTTATGACCGAGATGGTCTAGAAGTTTCCCAGATATGTAAGCTAAGTATATCATTTTGTATTTCGTTTGTCAATGAGCGTTTTCCTGTTTTTCCAATATCAGATACCCCATGACTTCAATCTGCATGTCCAGCCTTCCGTCCGGCATCTGATGCATGGTATGTGCCCCATAAAAATTTTCCTTTGTCTGCATATCAAGGGATGAATACCCAAACCTGCCTTCATCCGATTCAAGAAAAGAAAATGCGCATAGCCACTGTTCTTCCGGATCTACCAATACCGCTTCATTTTCCGGTACCGTTTCTCCGTAATACTTGTCCCTGTCTTCTTTTGAATAAATACACATCAGATAGGCAGCATTTGCACATGTCACCACTCCATCCAATGTAACACTGTCCCACTCCAGCTCTACTGACTTTCCTATCAGTTCCTCCAGCTTTGCTGCATCCTCTTCTGATGCATTTTCTGCCAGCTCCACCCCTGAAACCTGCCATGTACCATAAAACTCCTTTATATATGGTTCAAACTCCTTTTGTAATGGTGGATTTTCCTTAATCCGCTCACTATAAAAGCCTGTAAGTGATGCAACCTTATTTAAAAGTGCACTGTATTCCTTTTTTACTTCTTCAGTCCTCGCTTGACTGATTGTATTCTCTGAAATGCTGTTTCATTTTCTTCTGTTCTGAGTTCCAGGTTCTGAATCAATATGTAAATAACTATATTGAGCAGAAGTAGTATTGAAATTAGTATAAACTTGATTTTTCTACCCATCCGTCATTCTCTCTACTTTCTTATTTATTTAGTACAAAAATGTCTTTATATCAGGCACCTCGAGCAATAAATCTAACTGCCGTTATTTCCGAATCAGAGGAATCCTCTCCTCATCACTACAAGAGAAATATTCTTCTGCCTCCGAAATTTTATTTGCCAAATAGCAGGCTTTACCTGTTTCGATTATGATGGTGTCCGCGCTTACAACATAATATTTCCCTTCTGCTATATAATCCGGGATTTTTTCCGTGCTATCATAAAAATTTCTGTAGATAATTTTATCATTTTTTCTGGACTTTAAGATATTATATGTATAAAAATCAAAGCTGATGGAGGTTTGAGGCAGTTCCTCCTCCGGAAATATTTTCTTATAAAATTCCTTTGGAAATTGCGTGTCTGCCATTTTCAGATTGGCAACCTGGTAAGTTTTTATTATTCTTAAACCAATATAAGGCTCTAAATGCTCCGTATCAGAATCATAATAAAAAACACCTCCATCATCAAATGCAAGCCAGTCCCCATCAAATCGGATGATATTTCCAACATTACTATCTCCCCGTTCTTCCAGGGTGCTCTTATCATATGCACTTACAATCTTCCATTTTCCCCAATAGGAATGGTAGCCATGTTCAAAAGTATGACCTATAGAGCGTCTCCATCGTTCCTCTCGTCTGGCACCTGTATATTCTTTCTCTTTAACCCGTTCTCTCAGCAAAACAATTTTATCGTTCATGGTCTCATACTGTTCTTTTTCCTTTAGAACTTCTTCTGCATTTACCTGGCTTTGCTTATATTCCTTATCTCTCTCTATCAGGTTTCTGGTAAGGAACGCACTCAGACATAGAAGCAGCATGATAAGAAGTACTTGAAATTTTTCTGTTTTTTATTCATTGCACTCTCCCTCGTAGGCTGACATTAATTTTCGGTTTCATCTGTTTTATTTTCGTGCTGCCAATTGCCATTTTTATAGACATACACCTCATCCTGCTGCTCTTCTCCAACAATTTGTCCCTTTTTATTCAGTTTTAAACGAGTTCCATACAAACAAAGACAATCAATATTCTCCTGTATATACTTAGAGAAATAAAATCCATACGTATCATATTTCTCTCCGATTAGCCAATTTTTTTCATCCTCCAACGTATAATTCCGATAGCTATCCTCGAACACCCCTTTAAGCTTTCCTTCTTCAAGTGCAACAATCTGGATTTTCCTCGCTTCCCCTACTGTCATTTCCATTCCAAGCATCGGAATATCTCCATCCTCACATTGAACTACCTCATATTGAAAACGAGATACGGAATTACTTAAAAGATTAAAAGGAATACATTTTGCTTCTCCATTTGTCCAATCCAGAACAAACATTTCCTTTTCCTCACCAGACAATTCCGTAATTAAAATCTGATAATCCGGATTTCCAACCACTCCGCAAATATGATAGCTCTGCTGTTTTCCTTTCTCGAAATCAATATCTTCCAATTGAGTCTCCTTTACCTGCTCATTTTCTATAAAGGTATTGCTTTCCGGATCATAATCACATTGTCGGATAACATCCTCAGTAGTCACTACCTTCCCATATCCCTCTACAAGATGCCAGTCGTAAATTAACTCTTTTCCTGAAAACAGCAATTCCTCTATTCCATCCCCGTTTACATCAAGGAAGGAGCTCTTTATCCATATACATTGGACGATTAATCCGCAAAAGCAAATGGCGATTACATATTTATTACTTTTTTTATTCATCTATTTTCCCCAGCTCATACACTCGCAATTTGCTTCTCAGCAACTTTT
>CAZUCI010000037.1:16400-25082 GCA_964619485.1 uncultured Lachnospiraceae bacterium | reverse complement strand
TAATATGTTGTTTTTCTAAGACAATCAAACAAATTTACGCACCTATGCCTGCAGTGCGACCTCCACTCTCACTTTGGCCGGTGATATTTTATCATCCAAACCCATTTCAAAAGAACCATGATACTTTTGTATAATCCGCTGAATATTACCAAGTCCCAAACCGTGTCCCTCTCCCTTTTGGCTATATCCCTCCTTCATAAACAGGTCGATATCCTCTCTATTAACATTTACGCAGGTATTGGATATGCAAATTCGTAATCCTCCTTCATATTGTTCCATATCAAGCATAATGCTACGCTTTCCCGATTCTGTCTTTCCTGCAGCCTCCAAGGCATTGTCAAACAGATTTCCAATAATTTCAACCAAATCTATAAAAGAGAACGTGTTTTCCACTTCACTGATGGCAAGGGTATATTTTACATCTATCCCATTTTCCTCAGCCTGACTGAATTTGCTATATAAAAAACCTGCTAAAACAGAGGGAATATTTTCTCTAAGGAGCATATTGCTTCTGTTCCTTTTCAAAAGCTCTGCACAGTATGCACTCTGCATCCGTTCAAGAGACTCCTTATCTTCGCAAGAACAGGACATCGATAGCAATGCATTTAGATGATTGTTAAAATCATGCTGTCTTTTTCTTACCTCTACAATCAATTCCTTATATAGCAAGTTATACTTTTCATATATTTCCAATTCTCTTTTGCGCTGTTCTGCAATTCTCTTTTCATTTTGCCACTGCAATATAATTCCTAAAAGCAAAACAGAAAATACAACAAAGGGAATAACCTCATTCCAGGAATAGACTTTAGAAAATTTTAAAAAAACAAAATACACACAGCCTAAGGCTAAAAAGAGAATAACAATAATCCTCCCCCAGATACCTGAATTAAAGATATTTTTTACCAGTTTCCCGATTTTTCCAGTTCGGTAAATTAGGATGGCAATCAGCAGGGTAAAAATATTAACACTCAAATTCACCCAGATACTTATATTTGATCTTCCAATAAAAAACATACAGATGACAGCACCAACTAATTGGATTATTGACAATACGACTATAATTATGATTGTTGAACAACACGCCTGATAGATATTGTCACCAAACTCCAATATACATAAGACCCCAATCCCAATATAGATAAATACCGTAAAATACTCACTGATCCATCCATCTGAAACTGCCGCCATAACAACTGTCTCAAGTACCATATAGATCAGTGCATATAAGGATGCTCTGATTTTCCTGCTGTGCAATGCATACAGCATAATAATCATGGCTGATACTTCAATAAACAAATACAATCTAATTATCATTTCTGCAATTCCTCGGCTATTCTTCTCTTGTATATTCTACCAATCTCAAATTCACCATACTGTTCAGCCAGATAGAGCATTCCTGTTTTGAATTCAAATCTTTTAATATAATCCCTGTTCACCAGAAGATTTCTGCCACACTGTATAAATCGCTTATCATTGATTTCTTCCTTAACTGCTTTTAAGGTTTTATAATAAATGGTCTGGATACTATCCTTCGTTTTAATAACTACACATTTGTTATCAAATTTTATATAGATGATATTGTGCATATTTTCAAATATCATTTCTTTATTGATTCGATAAGACCAGAATCCATCAGTATGATCCTTATCAAACATTTTCAGTGCCGATGTGATTTCTTCTCTTGCCAGCACATCATCATAGGGCTTTTCCAGGTAGTTGTAGCAATGCCACTTTTTAAAAGAAAGCTGTTCCTTATCAATCACATTTGTTGTAAAAATGATGGGTATGTAGGTATATCGTTTCATATCACGTATTGCCTTTACAAACTGATACCCAGACCCCTCACAGTCTTTATCGCCCTTAAGCACAACATCCACGATAAACAGATCAACAGGGGTTATACATGCAATTCTTAACGCATCATCTACGTTGGACGCATTCTGAATATTTGTATCAACAGGGATTTGTCCAATGATACTTTTCAGCTTTAGAACTGCATCCTTATTATCTTCCACAATCAAAATCTGCTTCATCTTTTGCGCCTCCTTTGCATATGGGGTTTGAGTATGAATGTTATCATCATGAACAGCATCGTATCTTTTTACTTATTTTACCACAATCTTAACATAAAACCGAGTATCAGTTATCAACTAATACCCGGTCAGAAATTTCGCTATGAAACTAAACATTTACACTTATGCCGCTGATACTAAATTGCAAAGCTTCCCGTAATTTCACCGTTCATAACATAGTAAGCCATGCTCTCTTCCGGTTTCACATAAAGCTCAACACTCTCTAAATCTGCCGGTTTATTCCCAAGATCGTATTTCCATACGTCTGTTGCAATCTTCACCATATCCTGTGAAGTATAGGATTTTCCTGCAAACTGAATATTTACACTTGCCTTAATTTCTTTCTTTGCCGCCGGCTTCTTTGCTACAGCTTTTTTTACTTCAGTAGCTTTTGCCGCTGTCTTCGTCTCTGCCATAATGAACTC
Source organism: uncultured Lachnospiraceae bacterium (assembly GCA_964619485.1). Taxonomy (GTDB): domain Bacteria; phylum Bacillota; class Clostridia; order Lachnospirales; family Lachnospiraceae; genus UBA2882. The sequence continues at coordinate 22,585 of CAZUCI010000037.1, read as the reverse complement.
CTCCTTTTGCACACACTCCATAGGTGCGTGTATGACGTGCTTTCCTGTTGGACTCTCTTTTGAATATTTAATTATTCTTATAGAAATTGTATCGCAAAAAGCAGTGAGCGTCAATTATTGTCAGTCAATTTAAACTGGTAAACATTCACAAAAATGTAGATTTTCTTTTGTGAATTTACACGATTATTCTGCAATAAGCTTCAAAAAAATCATTATTTTGCGATAAACAGGAAATAGACTAAGACCAACGCGCCCAATACAATCCGATACCAGCCGAACACCTTGAAGTCATGCTTTTTGATATATCCCATGAGGAATTTAATTACCAGAATGGAGACGATAAAGGCAACAACCATACCAATCAGCAGTACTGCCAGCTGCATTCCCGTAAATGCAAATCCGAATTTCCAGAGCTTCAAAAGGCTGGCTCCAAACATAACTGGAATCGCAAGGAAGAACGTAAATTCCGCTGCCACAGAGCGGGAAACGCCGATGAGCAGAGCTCCAACAATGGTTGCGCCGGAACGGGAGGTTCCTGGGAAAATTGCCGCAATCAGCTGAAACACGCCAATCAGCACAGCCGTTGTATAGGTAATATCCTTCAGTTTACGGATTTTAGCTCTTTTTCCTTTATTGCGGTTTTCGATAACAATAAATAAAACGCCAAATACAATCAGTGCAATGGCTACTACCCAGTAATTGTAAAGATATTTGTCCAGAATATCATCAAACAAAACTCCCACAATTGCCGCTGGTACACATGCCACCAAAATCTTGAACCAGAGAACAAAAACGTCCTTGCGAATCACTCCACCATGCTCTTTTGCCTTTTCACCAAAATAGAATGGCCAGATTTTATTCCAGAACAGCACCACAACCGCCAGGATTGCACCGAGCTGGATAACGACCTCAAACATGTTCCAGAATGCTTCCGGGTTGTCTCCTACATTCAGATGCACAAATTCATTTAAGAGAATCATATGTCCCGTGCTGCTGATTGGAAGCCACTCTGTAATACCCTCTACAATACCAAATAATATGGCTTTTAATATTTCAATCATACCCTACTCCTTTAGCTTCAAATATTTCTTTAACTCGTCGTAGCTGCCTTTGGCATCCTCGTAACCCATTTCATACAGACCACGCAGCTTGCTTTCATCATGCTCCACTCTGCCTATGCCAGGGTTTAACTGCGGGCGAATCACAAAAATATGCCCTTTCTTTTCCTGCTCTTCAATAAAGTCCAGGGTTCTGTTGTAAACAATATGTCGTCTTGCCATATCACGTACCAGGTTTGGATATTTGTGATATTTCATCTGCATTGCCTGCAGGTATTTACTCGGTTGTCTGCGATAACCAACCTCCTTGGTCATAACTACCACGTTTTTCTTATTTCCATCCCGGAGAGAACGGATAATTGGAATAGAATCCGAGATTCCCCCATCCAGGTAAGGAATTCCATCAATATAAATATTGTTGGAAACCAAGGGCATGGATGCTGATGCACGCACATTGATAATATCGCGGTGCATTTCGCGAAGTGGCTTATACTCCGGTTTTCCCGTAATAATATTGGTCACAACCGCATAAGCTCTTCCCGGATATTTTGCAAAGGTGTCATAATCATAGGGATCCAGCTCGTTGGGAATACGGTCGTAACACATTTTTGCCCCGAATAAGTCTCCTGTCGTAATCAGACTGCGCAGGCTGCAATAGCTTTTATCCTTCAGATAATCCACGCTGATGCGGTATGCTCTTCCTTTCTGCCTTGATAAATAGCTGCATAGATGACAGGCTCCTGCACTGACACCATAGCAGTCAGAAAAGAATAGCTCCTTTTCCATAAAAAAGTCCAACACACCGGCCGTATAGATGCCTCTCATACCGCCGCCTTCTAAAACAAGTCCTGCTTTTACCATTTTATCCTCGATTCTACATTCCGTACTCTTTTGCAACTTTACGGATTGCTTCTAAAGAGCGTTCTACCTTCTCTGTCTGAATACAGTAAGCCATTCTGAAATAGCCGGGACAGCCAAAGCTGTCACTTGGCACCAGGCAAAGGTCATACTTTAATGCACTTTTACAGAATTCCCTGGCATCATCAATTGGAGCCTTAGGGAAGATATAGAAGGTTCCGCCTGGTTTAACGCATTCAAATCCAAGCTTTGTCATCTCATTATAGAGAATGTTCATATTTGTTTCATATACTGATAAATCAGATGTCTCGGAGAGCATTTCAGCTACTGCCAGCTGAATCAGTGAGGATGGGCAGTTATGTCCGATTCCTCTGGAAATCTGTGTACACATATCAGCAATTAATGCTGCATCCTTACAGTTCGGATTCACAGCTACATAACCAATTCTCTCACCTGGAAGGGAAAGAGATTTACTGAAGGAGTAGCACATAATGGTGTTGTCATAGAATTTGGAAACACAAGGTGCATCCACACCTGCAAATACGATTTCTCTGTATGGTTCGTCAGAAATAATGTAAATTTCATGGCCGAGTTCCTTTGCTTTTTCTGTCAAAATTCCAGCCAGCTTCTGAATCGTTGCGGTGGAATATACAATTCCCGATGGATTGTTTGGTGTATTGATTAAAACTGCAGCTGTCTTTGGATTAATCATTGCCTCAAAGGCCTCGAAATTAATCTGGAAGGAAGAGGTATCTGCGGGAACCACCTTAAGGATTGCACCGGTCTCTTTGATATATGGACCATATTCCGGGAAATATGGTGCAAAGGTGATAATCTCATCTCCGGGATCTACCACTGCACGAACCGCATGGGCAATGGAGCTTGCCGCACCATTGGTCATGAAAATATCTTCTGTTGTATATGGCAGACCAAATCTTTCACTTAAGGAAGCTGCCACCCTGGCTCTGACATCAGGCAGACCCGGGTTGGGGCTGTATCCGTGAAGTGATACCGGATCTTTGGTATCCAGTAAATTTTTTACAACCTGATTGAATCTGTCAGGAACCGGTACAGATGGGTTTCCAAGGCTATAATCAAAGACGTTTTCATAGCCGATCTCTTTTCCTCTCTCTGTGGCATATCCGCTGATTTCGCGGATGACTGATTTCATTCCAAGCATATCCTTATACTTTTGTACGATCATTTTAGTTACTCTCCTTTTGCATATATTTTTGTAAATCTGTAATTAACATTTCTGTTCTCTTTTTTGCACCCTCGTTGTTCAGATGCAGATAAGTATTATAAAAATAAGAAGCATCCATGAGATAATCCTCATATTTGGAGATCAGAGGACAATCTAATTTTTCTTCTATTTTCCTTGTAAACTGCTCATACTCGCTTTGCGCCGGCGTAGCGTCGCAGATTGGTGAGGGGTAAGCTGTGACTAACAGTGTCGCACCTTTTTCCTTCAGTGTTTTGTTCAGAGCATTGATGCGGTCAATGGTTGGCTGTCCGATTTCCGGGATATGAACCTCGCTCAAATCCGTGCCCTCCACCAGACCAGGTCTGTCAAATATATTATCACCATATTCATTGAACTGGTTTCTGGAATAGACGTCGGCACTGTCCATGTTTCCGGTTCCCAAAATCCAGAGATTCAGGCAATCCTTTAGATAGGTTGGATACGCCTTTACCATATCAGGCCAGTCCTTCCTTCTAATATACTTATACAGGTCCCAATGATTTTCAATGGTTATCCAGGCTAACTCCTGATTTTTGATGACATCGCCATCATCAAAGTTGCTGTAGCTGAGAATGACAATATCACCCGGCGTCACATTTTGTACTGCTGCCTGTTCATTCATCACATTTCCAACGCCTCCATGCATGCCCATGTTGACTACAGGCATTCCAATGGCTTCCTCAAGCATGGGAGAATTGATTCCAAAGGCAAGATTGGAATTTCCAACCAGCACAAGCTTGGGCTCATCAATGGAGCAGAGTCTCTCATTTTTATCTATGAGCGCTGCCTGGTAATTATTCAGATACTGCGGCATTACCATGCCAAAACAGAATCCTGTAACCAAAAGCAGCATGATGATGCACTTTATGATAAAGGCAAGTTTCTTTTTCATCTATGCTTCGTTCCTTTTTTCTGATTTCTCATACTTGCGTAGTAAATACGCTGCTTTTCCAGCTGCATTTAAAATTGAAAATATATAAATTCCGTCTGGGCAAAATTGAGCCCATAGGCACCAAAGACCATGATCATAAACAGCAGCCCCAGATATACAAGCCATCTGAACCAGATTCCCTGTTTCAGGACAAATTTACAGATATCAACTCCCCGATTGGTCAGATAATCTGCTGCAAACAGAATGAGAAGTGCAATCAAAAGTGCAACAACCTGCTGCATGGTAAATCCCATGCGGTTAACCGCCAGACCAAAAAGCTGCGCTCCCTGAAAGCTGCCCACCATCTGTCGAATGATTGCAAACGCATTTCCCACACTGTCCGCCCGAAAGAACAGCCAGGAAAAATCCACCAGAAGGAAGGTGACAATTCCACATCCAAGGCGATAGCTGAAGCGGTTTTCGTCCACATGAAGGAGCTTTTTTCCTCTCTCCCGCAGACTCTGTGTTGCATCCTCTACAATTAAATAAATACCATTCATTGCCCCCCAGATAATATAGGTCCATGCAGCTCCATGCCACATGCCACTAATAAAGAAAACGACAAAGGTGTTCAAATATTTTCGCATTTTCCCTTTTCTGTTTCCACCAAGGGGAATATAAAGGTAATCTGTGAACCATCCTGTCAGAGATTTATGCCATCTGCGCCAGAAATCCTTGACACTGACAGCCAGGTATGGCGCATGGAAATTTTCCATCAGACGGAAACCCAGCACTCGTGCACTTCCAATTGCTATCGCCGAATATCCTCCAAAGTCGCAATAAATCTGTATTGCAAAAAGAGCGGTCGCCAGAGCAATTTCCACTCCCGTGTAGCCCATATAATTGCCGTAAACAGCTGTCACGTAGGATGCCAGGTTATCTGCAATGACGATCTTCATAAAGAGTCCCCAAAGCATCATCAGTAAGCCTGATCTGACTCTGTTTACATCGAATTCATGCTTCTCATCAAACTGTCCCAGCAAATTGCTGCTTCTCTCAATCGGTCCTGCCACCAGCTGTGGAAAGAAGGATACAAAAAGCATATATTTGGGCAGATTGTGAGTTGCCCTTGTCTTACCACGATACACATCCATGGTATAGCCCAATGCCTGAAAAATATAAAAAGAAATTCCCACCGGAAGCAGGATGTCAAGGTATCCCAGCTCCTGCCCGGAACCGGTAACCCCAAGCAGGCGATTACAGTTTGCCAGGAAGAAATTAATGTATTTATAAAAGAACAGGATTCCAAGGTTAATTGCAAATCCACCGCCTAAGTACCACCTGGCAAGTACATCCCTGCCTTTTGCATGAGCCGCCTCAATCCCAAGCCCACTCAAAAAGGTAATAAATGTTGAGCCAAATAAAAGAATCGCATAAGCGGCATTCCAATTCATATAAAAGAAATAGCTGGCAATCAAAAGCCACGCATTTCTAATCTTATTCAATTTAGCCGGAATTGCAAAGTATAACAGCACAACCACCGGGAAAAAAATCAGATAATCTACCGAGTTAAAGGACATCGCTCTTTTCCTTTACATTTTATTGAGTTACTTCACTTGATTATACAGCCTCACAGTGGTGTTTGGCAAATAATTTAGATTGGTGGATTTGGAATTATTAGATTGGAGGATTTAGAATTACTAGATGGCGGATTTAGAATTACTAGATGGCGGATTTAGAATTTTATTGGGTTCTGGCGTTTTGGCACGGTTTGCTGGCTAATTTGATTTGGACAATTTTCATTTTGGTATTATAGAATTGCCTTGGACAATTTTCGCTCTTGTGCCCGAGCCTGTTGTCCACAAAAAACAGATGCCCTGGACAATTCTGCCTCTCTTGGCTCCCGAGTTGTCCATAGCACCTGTTATTTTTCGTATATTTACTTGTTTAGGGCTTGCTATTGGACAATTACACCTTGTTTTTACCACTAATTGTCCAACGCCTCAGCGAGGTCGCTCTCAATAGGTCGCCTTCAATGGACTTCCCTCAATAGGCCACCTTCAATGGACTTCCACTCAATAGGTCGCCTTCAATGGATTCCACTCAACAGGTCACCTTCAGTGGATTTCACTCAACAGGCCACCTTCAGTGGATT
>CAZUCI010000037.1:0-16300 GCA_964619485.1 uncultured Lachnospiraceae bacterium | reverse complement strand
CACCTTCAGTGGATTTCACTCAACAGGCCACCTTCAGTGGATTACCCTCAATGGACCGCCTTCAATAAGACCTTAAAATGCAGCGAATGCTTAAGACAGCGCTGCTTCCAGCTCTTCCATAGAATGGAATCCAACCATCTTATTCTTTAATTCGCCATCCTCGAAGATTGCAAGGGTAGGAATGTTCATAACCTGATATTTAGACGCAAGTGCCATCTGGTCATCTACGTTTACTTTTCCAACCTTGATATCTGTATGCTTGTCCGCAAATTCCTCGATAACCGGTCCCTGCATCTGGCATGGTCCGCACCATGTTGCCCAAAAGTCTACCAGGGTCTTACCGCTCTTAATTGTATCCTCAAAATTTTCAGTAGTTAATGCTAAAGCAGCCATATGTGCTCCTCCTTTTTCTTTTTGCTTTTCTGTTTGCTTTCTTTTTTGCTTTTCTGTTGGCTTTCCTTTATTGCTTTTCTTTTTGCTTCTTTGATTTACTGTTATTTCTCACACTTGTATTCTCTCTTATTATTCCTGAAAATTCCAGTGTTCATACAATATTTAATGGTTATTTTAGAAATTTTTTCATCGTCTTTAGAAAATCTGCCAGAACAATGATACTTCCCAAGATCCAGATAACAGGTTCACAGATGCAGATTCCCATATATCCGATTTTTGGAACCAGAAGACCTGCCACAACAAACTTTCCCGCCAGCTCAATGGTGCTTGCAACAAGTGGCGTGATTTTTCTTCCAAGTCCCTGAAGCGTGCTCCGCAAAATGCACAGTGTCGCCAGTGCAAAGTAAAATGGAAGATTGATTTTCAGATATAAAACAGCCGTTGAAATCAGTTGTTGATTGTCCGACCCTGAAATCAGGTGTACCAGCTGGCCTGCGCCAAGATATGTAATGATAATAAATAAAATTGCTATCCCAAAAGCAACAGCGAAGGCCGCCCGTATTCCCTCTTTGATTCTCTCATATTTTCCTGCGCCAAGATTCTGACTTGCAAACGTGGACGAAGCAACACTCAGCGGGGTGTAGGCAAGCATCATCATTTCACCGATTTTTCTGGCCGATGTATGTGCCGCAATGGTGATGGTTCCCAGGGAATTGATTGAGCTCTGCAATGCAATAGAACCGATGGAAACAACCGAGAACATCATTGCCATGGACAATCCCATGGTAAATAATTCGTTTGCCATCGCTTTATTCCATCTAAAATCTTCCCTTTCCACATGTAAAAGTGGACATTTTTTAACTATATAAATAATTCAGAGTATTGCCGAAATCAGCTGCGCTATTACCGTTGCAATGGCGGCTCCCACGATTCCGATTTCAAGGAATTTTACCAGAACAATATCCAATATAACATTAATCACACTGCTGACAATCAGGAACACCAAAGGCATCACGCTGTTTCCGATCCCCCGCAAAATTCCCGAAAACATATTGTAGGTCACGGTAATTAGAAAACAGCTTAATATAACAAGAATATAGAGGTGTGCCTGTCCTAAAATTTCCTCCGGTGTCTGGAGAAATATAAGTACAGGTTTTACAAACAAAACTCCCACCACAGTTAAAAACAGTGTTATGAGGAATGAAAGCATAATGGTATGAGCCATGGCACTTTTCATTGCTCTTTCGTCCTTTGCTCCAAAATATCTGGCAATAATAATGGAAAAGCCGTTGGTCATGCCATGGGCAATACTCAGAAAAAGTCCATACAGTGCAGAGGTAGCTCCCACTGCTGCCAGGGCTCCCTCTCCAAGAACGTGACCTACAATAACTGTGTCCACCACATTATATAATTGTTGAAAGATATTCCCTGCAATAATTGGCAGGGTGAAAAGGATGATCCCCCGGATTGGTTTTCCTATGGTCAGGTCGTTTTGGGCTTTCATATATTGTCTCCTGAATTTTCTGTGTGAATGGGTGGCATTTCTTAACTACCCAGCTTATCTTTGCTATGTCGAAGAATATGTTTCCAATTTCTGGCACGCTCCCGCTACATAAAAGCGTAGCGGCACGTAGGACCATAAGGGACCGGTCCAAGTGCCGACGCTTTTATAAGTGCCTGAAATTGGAAACATATTCTTCTTTTTGAAAGACAAGCCAGGCTTCAGATAACTCTTCTGTTTCATTCACGTAAAAATTTTCTCGTAACTGGTTTTAATTTGTTTTTATATTTGTTTTTATATTTGTTTTCATATTATACTCTTACAATCAGAATGAATAGCTTTATTTTGACATTAGTACCACATTTTTGACTTAAGTCGACCTCAAATCAACAAGTCACTTTAGCATTTGATACTCCAGTCTTCCGTCTGTTTGCAGGCTCACTTTTTCCAATGCACAGGCAGCGGGAGAGGTGCTTTTCTGGAAGGCACTTATAAAAATGCCGGCCCTTAGTCTGCGTTCTGTGCAGACTTAGTGCCGCTGCATTTTTATGTAGCGGGAGCGTGCCTGAAAGAAAAGTACCTCTCCCGCTGCCGTCCCCCATACAAAAAGCGAGGCCCCGCTGCTCTTGACAACGGGACCTCTAATTAGATATTGGAGTATATCTTATTCAACAATTATTTGCTTTCTTTCTTTGTTACTACATCAAAGATAACAGCTGCTAATAATACAAGACCTTTTACAACCTTCTGGTAGTTACTGTCAACACCCATGATGGACATACCCAAGTTGATAATACCCATGAGGACTGCACCAATGATAACTCCAGGAACGGTACCGGTTCCACCATAAGCGGAAGCACCACCGATGAAGCAGGAACCAATTGCATCCATCTCGTAGTTCTGGCCATATGTAGGCTGAGCACTTGTCAGACGTGCAATGGTAAGTAATCCGGCAAGACCTGCTAAGAAGCCCATGTTTGCATATGCCATGAAGTATACGCGGTTTGTATTGATACCGGAGAGCTTTGTTGCTTTTTCATTACCACCTACTGCGTAGAAGTAACGTCCAAATGTTGTTTTAGATGTAATGTATGCATAGATGAATACGACTATCATTACCCAGATTAAGGAAGTAGGAATACCTTTGTACTGGGATAAACGGAATGCGAAAATTAAAACTACTGCACAGATGATAACAGTTTTAACAATTACACTTACTAAGGAATCAACTTCATAACCCTTTTTAACTCTTGCCAAACGGTTCTGAATCTGAACAACAATGTAGATGATGCAGGCAATGATACCAGCCAGCATACATGTCATGTTAAATCCCTCTACTCCGAAAAGATCCGGGATATAGCAGTTGGCACCACCACCGAAAACCTTGATGAATTTTTCTGAAGTGATGGAAACTGTCTGACCATTTAATACTACGTTGGACAGACCACGGAATACCAGCATACCTGCCAGGGTCGTGATGAATGGTGGTACATGAACATATGCAATCCAGAATGCCTGCCATACACCAATCAAAAGACCAACGATGAGCATCATGATAACTGCTGCAAAAATGTTCCAGTTCTTGTTCTCCATCAGGGTTGCGCCTACGGCACCTACGAAGCAGACAACAGAACCTACAGAAAGGTCGATGTTACCACCGGTTAAGATACATAGCAACATACCAGTTGCCAATACAAATACATATGCGTTCTGTGAAATCAGGTTAGTTACGTTCTGTGGAAGAAAGAGCTTGCCGCCTGTCTGAATTCCAAAGAAAGCAGTAACTAAAACTAAAACGATAATCATAGTATATTTTTTAAGAAATGACATTGCTTTTGTTTTATCCATTTTATTTACGCTCCTTTTCGATTATTTACTAGCATTTAAAATACGTGACATGATAGCCTCCTGGGAAGCCTCTTCTGCTGCCAACTCACCAACCATTTTTCCTTCATTCATGACATAAATTCTGTCACACATGCCAAGAACCTCCGGAAGCTCGGAAGAAATCATGATAACTGATTTTCCTTCTGAAACCAACTGATTGATAATACAGTAAATCTCGTATTTTGCGCCTACGTCGATACCACGGGTAGGCTCATCAAGTATCAATACATCTGGATCAGCATACATCCATTTTGCAAGTAATACTTTCTGCTGGTTACCACCGGACAGGTTACCTACGTTCTGCTCAACTTTTGGGCATTTTGTTTTCAGTTTTTCTTTGTATTCCACTGCAACGGCATATTCCTTATCCTTGTTGATGACAGAATGTTTGCTGACACCATCCAGATTTGCCATTGTCGTATTTACCTTAATGGAATTGGAAAGGACAAGTCCGTTTCCTTTTCTATCCTCTGTTACATATGCCAGCTTATGTCTGATGGCATCCTTAACAGATTTCATGTGTACTTCTTTTCCATTGATGAATACCTGACCGGAAATATTAGTTCCGTAGCTGTGACCAAATACGCTCATGGCCAGCTCTGTACGTCCTGCACCCATCAGACCGGAGATACCAACAACCTCACCCTTGCGTACATTGATGCTGACATTATCAACAACCTTACGCTCGGTGTAAACAGGATGATATACGCTCCAGTTCTTAACTTCCATGTTGACATCACCAATATGCTTCTCAGCTCTCTTAGGGAAACGGTCTGTCAGATCACGACCAACCATGCCTTTGATGATTCTGTCTTCTGAAACATCATCCTTACCCTTATCAAGAGTTTCAATGGTAGCGCCATCACGGATAATTGTAATTTTATCTGCCACATAGGAAATCTCATTTAACTTATGAGAGATAATAATCGAAGTCATTCCTTCTTTTTTGAATTTCAACAGCAAATCCAGTAAAGCCTGAGAATCTGTCTCATTTAAGGAAGCTGTCGGCTCATCCAAAATAAGAAGCTTTGCATTTTTGGCCAGTGCCTTTGCAATTTCAACCAACTGCTGTTTACCTGTACCAATATCTTTAATCAGTGTTCTGGAGGATTCCTTTAAACCAACCATCTTCAGATATTTTTCTGAAAGACCATGGGTTTCATTCCAGTTAATAGCAAGCTTGCTGCCTCTTTCGTTTCCAAGGAACATATTCTCACCGATTGTCATATATGGAATCAGTGCCAGCTCCTGATGGATAATTACAATACCCTTCTCTTCGCTGTCCTTGATTTTGCCGAATTTGCAGATCTCGCCGTCGTAAATGATATCTCCTTCGTATGAACCGTAAGGATAGATACCACTCAAAACATTCATCAGTGTGGATTTTCCCGCACCATTCTCACCTACGAGAGCGTGAATCTCGCCCTCTTCCACCTTTAAATTAACGTTATCAAGAGCCTTAACGCCAGGGAAAGTTTTGGTGATATTTTTCATTTCAAGTAATACTTTCGCCAATTGTATCCCTCCCAATATCTAATCATCAATGCCTCATCCGCAGACATGACATCACAAAAATTATATCAATTTATGTTCAAACCCAAGCTGTCTAATCGCATGAATTCGGCAGGCGGGATTCATCCCGCCTGCCTGCTTCATTTATGAAATTTGAATTACTTTAAGTCGTCTTCTGAATAGTATCCGGAATCGATTAAGATTTCTTTGTAGTTGTTTGCATCAGCGAATACTGGCTCGCAGAGGTAAGATGGGATAACACCAGTTCCGTTATCGTAGGTTGTTGTATCAAGACCTTCGATATCTTTTCCTGTGATGATAGCATCTGTCATTTCAACTACTTTAGTAGCTAAGTCACGTGTATCTTTGAAGATAGACATGGACTGTTTTCCAGAGATGATATTCTTAACGTTAGCTACGTCACAATCCTGACCAGTTACGATAGGATAGTTTCCTGTGTAGTTAGCTGCCAATGCATTTTCAACACCAAGTGCTGTGGAGTCATTGGATGCAAGAACAACGTCTAAGTTTGTTCCATCTGAATAGTAAGAAGAGATGATTGCTTCAAATCTGGACTGAGCTGCATCTGTTGCCCAGTTAGCTGTTGCAACGTCTGCTTTTTCAACCTGACCTGAAGGGATAACTAATTTACCAGCATCGATGTATGGCTGTAAAACATCCATAGCGCCGCCGTAGAAGAAGTTAACATTGTTGTCACCTGGGTCACCAGTTACGATTTCCATGTTGAATGGTCCATCCTGATTTTCAAGATCCAAAGCATCAACGATGAATTCGCCCTGTTTCTGACCTACTAAATAGTTATCAAATGTTGCGTAATAAGAAACTGCATCAGAGTTCATGATCAGACGGTCATAAGCGATAACTGGGATGTTGTTCTCTTTAGCCTGCTCAAGAACAGTTCCTAAAGAATCACCATCGATAGAAGCGATTACTAATAATTCGCATCCACCAGCGATCATGTTCTCAACCTGTGAAACCTGTGTAGGAATATCGTTAGATGCGAACTGAAGATCAACTGTGTAACCAGCTTTCTCTAACTGAGCCTTCATGTTCTCGCCATCCTGATTCCAACGCTGTAAATCTTTGGTAGGCATTGAAACACCAATTAAGTTTCCGCCTGCTGCTGGAGCCTCTTCTGTTGTTGCTGCTGCGTCATCTGTTGTGGTCTCTGTAGAAGCACTGCTTCCACATCCAACTAACAGAGAAGCTACCATAGCAACGCTAAGTAATGCACTAAGTAATTTCTTTCTCATATAGAAATTCCTCCCTTAAAAATATTTTTCTCGGGGATTTTATGTCCCCTTGCTACGTTATCAATATATCACAGCTTCTATAGTAAATGTTTGCGAAGTTCTTCAAATTTTCGTGTCGTGCACGTGCCAAATAGTAAAAGAGTAGCATTTTTTTAACCGCATTTTTTGCGAATTTCTAAAAAAAGTGCTACTCTTTCTGGATTTTTTCTATTTTTTTATACTATTTTGCAAAATTGAACTGAAAAATAGAACTATTTTTCTCCCACATTGAGATAAACCTCTTCCCGAAGATGGAAGCCGCTGTCAATAATGGTCTCATCCATATTGTCGCGGTTTACGGCGATGGGTTCGAGCACAATCGACGGAATATCATAGGTTCCGTCAGAAATCACCTGATTAATGGAATCGTTTTTTTCTCCCTTTGCCAGTGCAATGGCACACTCTGCTGCCATCTTTGCTTCCTTCTCCACCGGCTTGTAAACCGTCATCAGCTGGGTTCCCTCTACAATTCTCTGGCATGCCTCCAATTCAGCATCCTGCCCTGTCACAAGGATTTCTCCCGCCTTTCTCTTTTCTGCCAGCACTCTTACCGTCTGTGTTGCAAGGCTGTCATTCCCACACATAATTGCGTCGATGTCATCCAGAACCCCCGGGTGATCATAGAGGTAATCGGAGGCAAGCTCCGGTTTCCAGCCATCCGCATACATGGTGTCAACCACCTCCACTCCACAGTTTGACATAACCGTGTTGAAGCCCTTATCTACCTGGGAGACATTCACATCAGTAGTTGGTCCGGCTAACATCAGCACCCTCTTGTTGGGAAGCCCCGATGCAATCATGGCCTCCGCCATCATGGTTCCAACCTTTTCATTGTCAAAGGATACATAAAGGTCGCAGTCTGCATTCTGAATCATTCGGTCGTAGGAAACCACAGTAATTCCTTCCTCCTTTGCCTTTTTCACCACATCTGACAGACCAAAGGCATCAATACACACAATGACAATCACATCCACCCTTTTATCAATCAGATATTCAATCTGGGAAATCTGCTCCTCCAGGCTTCCATTGGCATTCTGCACATTGACCTCTGCGCCAAGATCCTTGGCCGTTGAGACAAAGACATCCCTGTCTCTTTCCCATCTTTCAATTAAAAAGGAATCGAAGCAGATACCAACCTGAATCTTATCATCCTTACTCTTTTCCTCTGTTACCAGACTCTCGGCCTGGCCGCAGGCCAGCATATTCAGCATCATAAGCACACAGAGCATCAGACTGATCATTCTTTTCTTTAATATAGAAGAAAAAGTATTCTTTTTAAGCTTCACTGCGCTTTCCCTCCTTGTATTCTGTCGGTGTTACGCCCACATTCTTTTTAAAGGAGCGGCTGAAATAGTTGGGGTCAGAATATCCCACCATGGAACAGATTTCCTTCATGGAATAATTGGAATTATCCAAAAGCTCCTTGGCCTTTCCCATTCGGATTGCCGTCAGATACTCAATAAAGTTTTCTCCAGTTTCATCCTTGAAAATCTTGCTGAAGTAATAGGGGCTGATGTCCACCTCTCTGGAAACATCATCAAGAGATATTTCGTTTTGAAAGTTATTATTGATATAGGCCTTTGCCTTGGCTATGATCCCATTGGATTGTTCTTCCTTATTATTGGCAACACTCCGCACTGCCACATTCATTTTTTCTGTGAACCAGTTTCCCAGGGAATCCAGATCCTCAATCTTCATCAGCGTGGGAATGTAGTCCTCCCTGGACTTGAAATGATAGGTTTTTCCACTGCCCTCATAGCTTAAATGCTCCGCCCAGAGAACAAATTCCAATACCTTTGTCTTGATAATCATCATACAGTCACTGTAATTGTCCACCATCCAGTCAAAAAACTGAAGAACTGCCGCGCTCTGCTCCTCCACATTTCCCTTTTCGGTCGCCTCAAAAATCGCTTTTTCTGTCTTAATCGGATAATTTTCCTCATAATCGCAGCCGATGGGAAGGTCATCTACATGGGCAACGCTTCCGTTGGACTGTGTCAGTGCCCGAAGTGCCTCATTGTAGGATTTCATAGACTCCTGCAGGGTCCCGATATGTCCAAAGCCCATACGGAAGGTCACATCTGTTCTGCTTTTCAGCTTGCGGACCATCTCTCTGGCCTTATCAATCATGGCGATTCTTTCGTTGTAATCAAATTCTGTTTCCTGTGTTGGAATCAAAAGTGCAATTTTGTTGGCCATCAGGGAACCCATATAGCAGTTAAAATACCCCTTTACAATTTCCCGCACCTCATTGTAGCAGTTCTGTACCCGGACAGAGGTTCCCACAGCGTTGGTCATATAATTACCAACCTGGCTTTCGCCAAAGACGAGCACACCCATATATCCGTAGTCCTCTGAGATACCAAGCAGTCTTTTAAAATTCTCGATATCCTCCTCAAAATATTCCTGAAACAGAAGGTTGTAAATGAGACCGTTTTCAATGATAGGAACAACCGTCTCCATCTTTTCCCGAATCAGAAGGTCCTGGGACCGTTTCTCACGCTCCCTGTCAATCAGTGTCATGGCGCGCGTCAGCACATCGACTATTTTCTTTTTTTCCACCGGTTTGTTGAGATATTCCAGAACGCCGAGGTTAATCGCCTCCTTGGCATAATCGAATTTGTCATAGGCACTCATAACAATAAAAATCGTATTTTTATTGCTCTGTCTGATTTCACGCATGGCCTCTATTCCATTGATGCCCGGCATCTGAATGTCCATGATTGCAATATCAGGTCTGAAATGCTCTGCCAGCTCTATGACACTTCTTCCTGTTTTGGCAGACTCAATTTCACAGTCTGTGCCAAACTCCTTTTCTATTATGAATTTCAGTGAATCGATGACAATTCCTTCATCATCTGCTAACATGATTTTATACATGTTCCTAATTCCTTTCTGCCAGGGGTATTGTTATAAACACTTCCGTTCCCTTATTTTTTCCGGCACTTCTTATATTGAAAACGTTCTCGTAGCCATAAAAGAGCTTCAGTCGGTGAATTACATTATCAAGTCCAATTCCATTGGAATCTCCCTTCACATCCTCTTTTTTCAGCTGAGTACTCATAATCTTTTCAACCTTTTCCGGACTGATTCCAATCCCGTTATCATAAATACGAATGCAGGCATAGCCGTCGTTTTCATAAACTGACAATTCTATCCTGCCCTCCCATGAGATGCCCCGGATGCCATAGTTGACACTGTTCTCCATAATCGGCTGCAGAATCATACTGGGAACCTGCAGATTGTCAAGGCTGTGGTCAATTTCTTTTTCGTAATGTATCTCTCCTGAAAAACGGACATTCAGAATATAGATATAGTTGTCCACCAGATCAAGCTCTTCCCGGAGAGAAACCGTATCATGATCCTTTTTGATGTTGTAGCGGAAAAATTCAGATACATTCTGAATATAGTTGTAGGTACGGTCCGCATCCTCCATCATGGCAAGCTGTGCTCCCGCATTCAGCGTATTAAACAGAAAGTGCGGGTTAATCTGAGCCTGTAAGTATTTCAGCTGTGCATCCTTTAAATGCGTTTCCATGGTCAGCTCGCGTTCCTTCAGCATTCTCTCGTTTTCCATACTGGTTGTCAGTCTTTCGATGTAATTCCGGATACTGACAATCATCTGATTAAATGCGCTGCTCACCACACCGACCTCATCCATGGCGTCCACCTCAAGCATATCCACATCCAGATTACCTCCCGCAACCTGGTTGGCGACCTCAGACAGAGATTTTAAAGGCTTGGTGATATTGCGGATAACCAGTATGACAATAATGACATTAATTACCGCAACCACAATAAAAATAACTGTGTTCACAATTTCCAGATAGCTCAGTGACATGGACAGAGCCGTATAGTTACTGGAATTATCCTTGAACTGTTTATTATTCAGGTTTGAAATATAGGCGCTGATATATTGGTACAGTGTGGATGCCTGCTCATAATATTCCTTATATTTTTCAACATTTCTTCCACGCTTTGCCTCAATGGCGCTGTCTGTAAAGGAAAGATACTCCTGGGACATATATTTGATATTATGCTCCATTCTCTGTAGATCGCTGTTGGTAATCACATCATTCAGCTCTTCAATCTGAACGGTATATTCCTGGCAGGATTTGTAGTAGCCATCCATTGCATCGGTGGTCTTGGTGTTCAGGTAGTTATTCATATCGTCCTGCACGCGGTCCAGCGCATCACTTAAAAGATTCAGGTTGATATTGCTGACATAAATTTCATCCAGTCGCTGCATCATCACATTGACATTGGCATACATGAAAATATTGATGCACAAAATCAAAAGCGTTGTGACACAGTATACAACCACCAGCTTATGCTGCAGGGGCAGGTCGGCTATTTTTTGTCTAATCTTCATCCTCTTCGCCTCCCAGATATTCCTTTACATTCGTCTGGTTGACCAGATAGGTATCTACCGCAAAATAATCGCTGACATAGCCTGTTCCAAAATATTCACTCAGGGCATTTTCGCAGTAGGCGCCCATCTGCCTGGTATCCATGGAAATAGTGGAAAAAATGATATCCTTGTCAATTGCATTTAATATGGTCGGGGAATCATAATAGCCGATTATATTGGTTCTGCCAACCTGATTGTAATCTACTACCGCCTGATAGGCACAGGTAGTATGGATTTCGGAGAGGCAGACCATAACGTCCGGCGGCGGTGTGTTGCCAATAAAAAGGTCTCTGATGTCCTCCTCCGCACTGAATGCCCCGGAATCATCAATGGACTTGGTGCTGACAGTTACACGGTCCGAGATACCCTCATCATCGGAAACCTCCTTCCGAATCCCGGACAGCAGCAGATTCTGTCCGCTGTTATCCTCCAGATCACTCATCAAAACCAGTATCTGAAGCTGATCCCTGTCTTCATTTTCATTCAGCACCTTTTTTGCCAGCTCACAGACCTGCTGACCATATGCTTTTCCCAATTCATAATTACTGATTCCCACAAAGCTGATTCGAATGCTGTCCTGTACATCCTGGCTGACTGTTACCACCGGGATACCTTTCTCCGCTGCCAGCTGTATCATCTTTTTCATGGAAACACGGTTCACTCCCTCTACGATAATCCCATCCACATCCGAAGCAATGGCGATTTCCATTCTTTCCTCCATGGAGTAACGAGCCCCAACATCACCGGCAAAAAGTTCCACGTAGGTTCCGTTTTCCTCTCCGCTCTCCTTTGCGCCCTTATAAACATCCTGCCAAAAGTCAGATTTATCGTCACTGGTAATCATGGCATAGTAGCGGTCATATTCCTCGTACTTTTGATTTTCCAGAAGTGCCTTGCTTTTGCCAAGCTGCATTTCAAAAACAATCATTCCAATAACGGTAACAACAACCATCAGAATCAGAAACATCATAGAAGACATGCCAAGCATATTCTTTTTTCCATTCTTTTTTTGCTTCTTATTCTTTTCTTTATTTGCCGCAGACTGATTCTTCTCTTTGTCTTTTCCATCCATACTGTTTCTTTTCCTTACTGCTTCTTGTCCTTATTGTTTCTTGTCCTTGCTGCTTCTGCTTTCTTTCCTTATTGTTCCCTCTGATTCTCTGCGATATATTGCTCCATTGGCTGTTCATCCAGGAATACAACACGGTCGAAGCGCATCCCAAGCTTCCTACAAAGTCCAAGGGAAGCTGTGTTCTCTTTTTCAAACAGAACACGGACCTGCTCAAAGCCCAGTTCATTCCATGCATAATTCAATATTTTCCTGCAGACCTCCGTGGCAATTCCTTTTCTCTGAAAGGGTTTTCCCACCACATATCCAAGCTCTGGCGTGTCAAAGCCTTCCCGGTAAGTAATTCCGGCACGGCCAATCACCTGATTGTCCGCTTTTTGTACAATGACCCATATTCCAAAGCCATAAAACTCATACACGTGCTTTATATAATCCTCTATATAGGCCCTTTCCTTCTCCGGGTCCTCGTACAAATTTTCCGTAAAAAGTGAAATGGACGGGTCCGCATAAACCTGATACAGCTGTGGCAGATCCTCCACGGTCATCTCGCGCAGCACACAGCGCTCTGTTTCCATGATTGTCCAGGGAATATGAAAAAAGCGTTCATACACCTTTTGGAGATAATCTCTCCCAGTCCCTTCCAATTCCATAATTGCAAAGGCTGCTCCGGAAAAATCCTCCTTTTCATTCTGCTCATGAAGAAAAACAACAACCGGACAGCTCTGTGCACAGGCTAAAAGAGTCTCTCTTTCATCTGTGACAACGAGAACGGACGCATCCGGTCCCGGTTCCCCACTCTCCAGTTCCAAAGCACACAGACCTTCCATCTGAAGGCTTTCCTTCCAGGTTTTTATTAATATAGAAGAAACGGTATTGGAAAAATGATACTTCACTGACCATTTTCCGCCTGTACATTTTATGTTTTCCATATAGCTCCATACGATACCATAATATTTTCCGCTTTTAATCATAGCATATTTTTGTGAAATTGAAAACAAAGCAGACCCCCGATGGTGGAAGCATCGGGGGCCGCTTTAGCTGTATATAAACTAAGGGATTAGAGAAACGCTGTTTTATTTATGAAAGAGAAGCTTTTATTCCACATCCTGTAAGGCTGCCTCATCCTCTTCTCCGGTACGGACCTTAACAACTCTGGCAACATCATATACAAAGATTTTGCCGTCGCCGATATGGCCGGTGTAAAGTGCCTTTTTCGCAGCTTCAATAACATCCTCCACTGGAATTTCTGACACAACAACCTCAATTTTTACCTTTGGTAACAGGGTTGCATCCATTTCAACTCCACGGTACATTTCGCCGGCGCCCTTCTGGATTCCACAGCCCATAACCTGTGTTACTGTCATACCCGTTACACCAAGGTCGTTCATGGCTTTTTTCAGCTTGTCGTACCTTGTCAGCTTTGCAATAATTACAACCTTGTAAAGTCCGGTAGGTGATGGGGCAATCGGCTGCTCCACAACCTTAACAGAAGCATTTTTCTGTGCCTGGGAAGCTTCTTCGTAAGCCTCTGTACCAAGATTGGTATGCTCGTTGACATCCATGACCATGGTATTGGAAATATCCATGATGCTGAAGCCTGCATATGCAGATGCAAGACCATGCTCCATTACATCCAGACCAACAATTTCCTCTTCCTCACTGACTCTCAAGCCAACAGCTGCTCGAATTGCCAGGAAGGTAATTGTAATGGTAACTGCGGTCCAGGCTGCGACGCAGACAAAGCCCAACAGCTGAAGTCCTAAAAGCTTAAATCCGCCACCATAGAATAATCCAAGCAGCTCATTTCCATTTGCATCTGCAACGGAGTAGCCAGGTGCTGTATTGGTAGCAAACAAACCTACAGCAATTGTTCCCCAGATACCGTTACAGCAGTGTACCGCAACAGCTCCGACAGGATCATCTACATGTAATTTATAATCTAAGAGCCATACGCCAAATACTACAAGAACACCGGATACTGCTCCAATGACGATTGCGCCAAAGGCATCTGTGACATCACAGGGTGCTGTGATTGCAACCAGACCGGCCATGGAAGCATTCAGGCACATGGAAACATCAGGCTTTCCATATCGTACCCAGGTAAAAATCATACATACAACGGTTGCAACAGCAGGAGCAATGGTAGTTGTAACAAAGATGGAAGCCATCTGATCTACACTTGTTGCTGCAGCACCGTTGAATCCATACCAGCCAAGCCAGAGAATAAATACACCAAGTGCGCCGATTGTAATGTTATGTCCTGGAAAAGCGTTTACTTTTGTTACCTTTCCATTTTTATCACGATTGAATTTTCCAATACGCGGTCCCAGGATTTTTGCACCGATTAAGGCAGAAATACCACCGACCATATGTATTGCACAGGAGCCGGCAAAATCGTGGAAGCCAAGCTGGGCAAGAAAGCCGCCGCCCCAGATCCAGTGTGCTTCGATTGGATAAATCAAAGCGGAAATTACTGCGGAATAAATACAGTAGGATAAAAATTTTGTTCTCTCTGCCATAGCTCCGGATACGATGGTTGCTGTTGTCGCACAGAATACCAGGTTAAATACGAAGCTGGACCAGTTGAAGCTCTCATAGGAGGTGAAAATATCAAATCCGGGCTTTCCGATAAATCCCAGTACATCCTCCCCTAACAGGAAGCTGAAACCAATTAAAATAAAAACAACAGTACCAATACAGAAATCCATCAGATTCTTCATGATGATGTTTCCTGTGTTTTTTGCTCTGGTAAAGCCTGCCTCCACCATTGCAAAACCGGCCTGCATCCAAAATACCAGTGCCGCACCAATCAGAAACCAGACTGCGAACACTTCGCCATTGATGGCGCTCAAAATTTCTTCTGTCATAAGACTCTTCCTCCTCAATAAAAAAGGCGATGCATCTCTTGACTACAGCTTTGTAGTTTCCTTATGCATCGCGCTTTATTCTTTTTTAGAAAAGCAATTGTCTGCCTTTTCAAGCCATTCTTACAAGTCACACAGCAGACAATAGAAAAAGGCACTCGGACATTGTCCAAGCGCCTTTGCTTTTCATGTGATGAATATAACTCATATTTTTCCATCTGTCAACAACTTTTTGTTTTCTTCCTATAAATATTTTTCTCATAATTTTCCATTATACATGTCTGTTACATTTCTCACTTTTTTTCCTGCATTTACATCGCTTTACAACTACAGGCTTTTAGCATAAAATAAACATATTAGACGGCAGATTATTTTAGCTTAAAGGAGGAACTATAATTATGGCACAAAATCCAATTGTAACCATAACCATGGAAAATGGAGATGTGATGAAGGCAGAGCTCTATCCTGAAATCGCTCCTATTTCCGTAAACAATTTCATCAGTCTGATTCAAAACAATTTTTATGATGGTCTTATTTTCCACCGTGTCATTCGTGGCTTTATGATTCAGGGTGGCTGCCCCGACGGAACAGGCATGGGAGGACCAGGTTACTCCATTAAGGGCGAGTTCGATCAGAATGGTGTTGTCAATGATTTAAAGCATACTGAAGGCGTGCTTTCCATGGCTAGAGCCATGCATCCAAACTCAGCAGGAAGCCAGTTCTTTATTATGCACAAAAATTCTCCTCATCTGGATGGCTCTTACGCTGCTTTCGGTAAAATTATCGAAGGAATGGATATCGTTAACAAAATTGCAGAGTGTGCAACAGACTATAACGACAGACCACTGGATGAGCAGAAGATTGCTTCCATGACAGTGGACACCTTTGGTGTAGATTATCCGGAGCCGGAAAAGATTCATGCAGGCTTCTGATTTTTTGATGTTCTTTTTGTTGATTTGTTTAATAATTTTTACAAATGAGCGGGTTTCCATGACCCGTTCATTTTTTGTTCATAAATCTTTCAAAGATTCTTAATTAACATAACATTATTTATCCATTTCTCTTCCGTATACTAAGACTATCAAATAAGTGTTCAAGTTTATTAAATATAGAAACTTTTTCATAATAAATGCCGGGTAATCAGACGATTACCCGGCATCCTCCCTTTTATAAGAACAAAAAAGAGCTTTCCCCGGTTAATCACTCAACCAAGGGAAAGCTCTAAAAAATCATTCTAACAATTTGTCAGGCAAAGACAATTAAGCCTGTCCAACAGATCCGAATAATTCCATTTTTTCTTTAACTTTATCCTGAATAGCTTTGAAACCAGGAGCAAGAACTTTACGAGGA
>CAZUCI010000036.1:7384-30971 GCA_964619485.1 uncultured Lachnospiraceae bacterium | reverse complement strand
TTACTGAATTGATATTTTCATCGGCAGCAAATTAGCTGCCGATGCTTAATATCATTTTTTATTGTCCCAAAAACATCTGGGCAATTGGAGAGCTTTCGTCCAGGATAACGGTCTTATTGCTTCCGGTCATGGATTTCTTGGCTGCATCCAGGGATCTTACATAAAGATAAAAGTCTGCTTTATCCGGATCGTTGTATGCTTCTGACAAAATTCTCATGTACTCGGCTTCGCCTTCAGCGATGGTCTGCTCAGACTGTGCATTGGCTTCTGAGAGCATGATAGAAACCTCTTTATCAGCGGTGTTTTTAATAATCTGCGCCTCGGACTCACCCTTTGCGGTGTACTGGGCAGCGATATTATTACGCTCGGCAATCATACGTTCATAGACAGAATTCTTGTTTTCATCGGGCAAATCCAGAACCTTAATATCAACAGTCTTGATATTGATACCGTACTGTTCCTGAATGTTGTCAAAATTCTTCATCACTTCATTGGACAGATTCATGATTTCCACATCATCTGCATTTTCAGTGGGCTCTTCCAGATTATCTATAGTTTCATCCACTTCAATTACATTGGCATTTTCCAGCTCGCTGCTGTTGTCAGCGACGGTGATATCCTTATCGCGGCTTCGGATAACCTCGTCCTGTTTCATTTCGGAAATGGTGTTTTTGATGCTGTTATAGACGATGGCGTCAATACGGTTCTCTGCATTGCTGACGGAACCGTTCAGGTTCTGGATGAACTTTTTGGCATCGGCAATTTCCCACAGGGTATAGCAGTCTACAATCATGGTCTTCTTGTCCTTGGTAATAACATCAGAAGCAGGGAGGTCATATAATTTAATGGTGTTTGGCAGGGTGGTTTTACTTGTAATAAATGGTGCCTTGAAGCTGAGACCGGGTTCACTTTTAATGCTTACAATTTTTCCAAACTGTTTTATGACAGAATATTCATTGGGGTAGGTTACGACCATTGTGGAACCAATCACAATAATCATTAAAAAAGCAATCATCACAAGCATTGTTTTCTTAAAAACGCCCATTCCCTTTGAACTGTCTTCGACAATATCGTCGCTTTCGTGTGTTTTTTTCATTTGATTTCTCCTTTTGGCATATGATTTACTGCGTATTGGTGTCGGTGCTCTGTGAGGAAGCTGGAGCAACAGTAGTATTCACATCAGCAAAGCTCTCCAGAGGAAGAACGGTCTGTGTGGTTCCATCACTTTTTTCAATAATTACCTTCATATCAGGAAGAAGCTCCTCCATGGTCTCATAGAACATACGCTGTTTAGTGATTAAAGGATATTTTTTATACTCTTCATATAAGGAGTTAAATCTTGCTGCCTGGCCGGTTGCATCGTTGATGGTAGAGGTTTTTTCAGCCTCGGCCTTCTGTTTGATTTCATCGGCGTTTGCTTCTGCCTCCGGCAAAATCTCGTTGGCATATTTATTGGCGTTATTGATGGCTGTCTCGCGGCCCTGTTTTGCAGTTTCAACAGCCTTGAAAGCGTTGCTGACTTCAGCGGTTGGCGGCTCAGAATCCTGAACACTGACATCCTTTAAGGTCAGACCGATTGGATTATCCTCTAATTTTGCAACCAGCAGCTCCTTGATGTTTGCCTGAATCTCATTTTTGCCTGTGGTCAGAACGGAATCCACGTTATAGGATGCAACGGTGGAACGGATACAGTTCTGAGCCATGTTTTTCAGAACACGGTCAGCATCCTCTGTCTCGTACAGATAGGCGATTGGGTCTGTGACCTGATAGGAAATATAGAAATCAACATTAACAAAGTTATAATCCTTGGTAATCATCAATGATTCGGAATCGTTGCTTTCGGTCTGGTTTCCGTCTGTATAGGTGTAACCGATTGGAAAGCCTTTGATGGAGGTGTTGATTTTGTTTACCTTCTGAATGATTGGAAGCTTGAAATGCAGCCCCGCATCACTCACTAATTTTGTCTGTCCAAAGGTGGTTACGACAGCCTGTGTGTTCTCATTTAATGTGAACCAGCATCCACATATTAAAATCAGTACCACAATGCCGATTAGAACCTTTGGCACAACTTTTTTCACTACATTCATAAATCCCTTTTTTCTCCTTTTCACTTGTCGCTTTTTGTCACATATATAAATATTAGCTTAGATTTCAGATAAAAGGAAGTTTTATCTGAAAAAAGATGTGGCATAAAGGATGAGATATGAAAAAAGATATAATATGAAAAAGATATGATATGAAAAAGATGTAATATGAAAAAAGGATGTGATAATATAAAAGATATAAATATAGGAAAGAAGGTTTATGTAAATGGGGAAAAACTGGACGGAAGAAACGAAGAAGATTATGGCAGAACGTTTTGGGCATGACAGTCTGATTGCGCTTGCCACTGTCAAAGGTGACAGACCGAGTGTACGAACTGTGGATGGTTACTATGAGGATGGTGCTTTTTATGTGATTACCTATGCACTTTCCAATAAAATGAAGGATATCGAAGCAAATCCAAATGTGGCCGTATCAGGAGAGTGGTTCAGTGGACATGGCATTGGAGAGAATCTTGGGTGGTTTTGCAAAAAAGAGAATACGGAAGTAGCCAATACACTCCGAAAAGCGTTTGAAGCCTGGATTGACAATGGACACAACAATTTTGATGATGAAAACACCTGTATTTTGAAAATCAGACTTACTGATGGAATGCTGGTTGCGGATGGAAAATGGTATGGGATTGAGTTTTAAAAGGATGCTTTTACAATAAGTTTGATAATTGAGTTTAGAAATTGAATTTAAAAATGTATTTGAGAAAAAATTTGAATTTATGTTGAATAGAAATGTGACGATTTAAGGGGAAATATGGAATACAATAAGTCAGTAATTGAACAACTGGAAAGCTACTGCATGAGCAAGCCTATGGTTTACGAGACGAGACCTTTTGGGCCGACTCCGATTTGTTACAGGGTTATGGGCAAAATATTTGCACAGATGAATCCCGAGGAAAATTTCTTTAAAATGACCTTGAAGACAAATCCGGAACGGGCAGAGCTTTATCGGCATATGTATCCGCAGGTTGTTGTTCGTGGTTATCACTGTCCGCCGGTGCAGCAGCCCTATTGGAATACGATTGATTTGAATCAGTTTGAGGATATGGACATGCTCTGTCAGATGATTGACGAGGCCTATGCTGAAATAGTTTCCAAGCTTACCAGGAAGGATAAGGCACGTCTTTCTTCCGAATTGTCCGAGATTGAATTCGTAACAACAGATGGAGAAAATTCTGATTTCGCCATGCTGTGTGTAAAACTGGACGAGGCGCTGGATGAGCTTGTGGGTAACAGCTTTGACCGTACCAAGTATACTCCTTTTAATGGAAAAGAAAGTATTCATACCGTGATTGTAGCGTATAAAGCCGGAAGAGCCGTGGCCTGTGGCGGATATAAAATGTTTGATGAGGAGCATGCGGAACTGAAGCGTATCTATATTGATCCTGCCTGTCGTGGCATGGGACTTGGAGCAGAGCTTGTCCGTCGACTGGAGGCAAAAGCCAGAATAGAT
This sequence comes from uncultured Lachnospiraceae bacterium, assembly GCA_964619485.1. Taxonomy (GTDB): domain Bacteria; phylum Bacillota; class Clostridia; order Lachnospirales; family Lachnospiraceae; genus UBA2882. Next base: position 27,422 of record CAZUCI010000036.1, on the reverse strand, counting down.
GGGTATAGGTGGTGCGTTTTGGAGACCGGTGAGCCACTGGCTGCCGCCTGCCATTTGTATCAGAAGATGGGCTATAAGGTAATTCCAAATTATGGGCCATATGTGGATATGGAAGATTCTATTTGCATGCAGAGGAAGATATGAGATGGTATTTTCATGTAGAGAGAGCTGAAGGAGGGTATTTTCATGCAAGGGAAGATCTGAAAGAGAGCGTTTTCATGCATAATTTGGACTTCCTTCATAATTGCATGTATCGAATTTGGCAAAATAGGCCTCGAAAGCCCTATTTTGACTCTGTTATAGACCTGTTTGTCATATCATCCAAACGGGCAAACAGGCAATTATTCTATAGCTTGCAATTTTGCCTGTTTTTTTCTGCCGTTTTTGAGGAAATGAACATGCAAAAATCTAGCTTTGTGAATATTTGCATGTGATTTTGGGAGATTTCCTTACTCCCAAGGCTTAAAAGAGGCGAAAAATACATGCAAAATCGTGTATACAATTAAATTTGCATGTTTCCCTTCCGCGCAAGGAGGAAGGGGCGGGAGATTGAAGGAAAGTTTTAAAATTCAAACTAACCCCAGTAGAACAATGCACCGGCTCCCCCTCGAAGAGCTTGCCTTGCGAAGATCTTCCCCTCGAAAAGATCTCCCTCGAAAAGCTCCCCCTCAAAGATCTGCCCTATCAAAGAGCTTTCCACAAAAAAGTTTCCCAAAAGCCGCCAAAAGCTTTCACCCAAAACGTCTTAAAACAAATAAAGCGAAAAAATGTTAATTTTTTCTTGACAATAAATACTCAACGCCATATTATTAAGTAAATGAATGAATTAATTCGATTAATTAATTAAAAATAGAAAAGATATGGGGAGATAACAATGCAAAGGAGTAATCATGGATTTAATCAGGAGAGCATTCAGGACCTGAATCGGACACTTTTAATTAACCTGCTTCGTAAGGAGGGGGTTTGTGCGAGAGCGCATCTGGCGCAGCTGTCGATGCTTAAGCAGGCAACGGTTACAAATATTATTAATGATTTTATAGACTGGGGGCTGGTGAAGGAGATTGGCTTTCTGGTGGGAAGCAAGGGGCGAAGATCTATAGGCATCTCAATTAATAATGATGACTTTGGAGTGCTTGGCATTCGACTTGCAAGAAAAGATTACACAGTAGGTCTGTTTGATTTGTCCGGAAAGCTGGTGGAGTCTAAGAGAAATGAAGTACCTGGAAGCAGGATGCCCCGGGAAATCTTTGATGAGATAAAAAAAGAAGCACTTCTTCTGGTTAATTCCTATAAGAAGAAGCGCAAGGTAATTGCGGTTGGAATGGCAATTCCCGGGCCTTACAGCGTCAAAAGAGGACGTATCGAGTTGATGACAGGTGTGAGTGGGTGGAATGAAATCCCTATTCAGGAGGAGCTTGCAGATACGCTTCATATTCCGGTTTTTATTGAACAGGATGCCAATGCGGGTGCACTGGCGCAGTACTGGCATAATGAAGAGGATTATAAAAATAATGTTCTGGTGTACGTCGCGGATGGACAGGGTGTCGGTGCCGGGATTGTGGAAAATGGCGGATTGTTGAAGGGCTGCATCGGTGTGGCAGGAGAAATTGGGCATACATCCATTAATTATCAGGGACCGAGATGCTCCTGTGGAAATTATGGATGTCTGGAAAATTATTGTTCGTCCATTGCCTTTACCAGAAGAATAAATGAAGAGTTAAAGCCGGAACAGCCCTATTCCTTCGCTGAAGCAGCAAAGCTGGTGGTGCAGGGTGAGGAAAAGGCGGTGGAGCTTTTTCTGGACAGCTGTGACAAACTTTCCTTTGGAATTGTAAATCTGATAAACAGCTTTAATCCTGCGGTGATCGTCATTGGTGATGAGATGGCACATATTGCACCGGAGCTTATGCTTAAGCGGGTTAAGGAGGATGTGAAGGAACGTGTTCTTCCGGAGATATATGATAATATGGACATTTCCACCAGTGTAGTGAGAAATGATTCCATGGTTCATGGAGCAGCGATTGTGGCTATCAATGATGTATTCAGTAATCCGGGAAAGTATTTCAATTGAGATAATTAGTAAATATTCATAGTAAAAAAGCAGTCTTAATAAAGAGAGACTGCTTTTTTTGTGCATGTTGACGAAAAAATCGGAATTTACAAAAAAAGATAAATACATATTGACAAAAGAATACTTTGGAAGTATTATAAATTCAACTTATTAATTAACTCAATTAATTAATAAAGCCAAATAACAAATATTGGAAAAAGCAAAACGGAGGGAACGAAATGAAGAAGAAAGTATTAGGCGTATTATTGACCACAGCATTGGCAGTATCCATGCTGGCAGGATGTGGAAGCAGTGCAGAAACACAGACAACTGACACAACAGCCGCTGCAGAGACAGCTGAAAGTACAGAAGCAGCAGAGACCACGGAAGCAGCAGAGACCACAGACGCTGCAGAAACTACAGAGGCAGCTGAGACAGAAGAAGGAACAAAGCTTGTATCCGCCACAGGAGAGGTGATTGCTCCTAAAAACGGAGAGCATTACAAATTTGGTTTTACAGAGATGAGTGCTGGTTCATTCTTTGATGCCTGTTATGATGGCGTAGCAGAAATAGTTGAAGCAAAAGGCGATGAGATTGTTCATGTAGAAGGAAAAGCAGACAGTGCATATCAGTTAGGCGTTATTGAAGATTTTATTGCACAGGGGTGTGACGCTGTATTCTATAACCCATCTGACGCAGCAGCATCTTCCGCAGCTGTAAAGGCATTAAATGATGCAGGTATTCCAATCATCAACTTTGATTCTGCAGTATCTGATTTATCCAAGGTTAACTGTTTCGTTGTAAGTGACAGCTACTCCTGTGGACAGATTGCAGGTGAGGAATTAGTAAAGAATCATCCAGAAGGCGGAACTGTAGCAGTTCTTGACTTCCCGGCTTCAGCAGCAGCAACTGACCGTGCAAACGGCTTTATTGATACTGTTACAGCAAACGGTTTTGAGGTTGTAGCACAGATGGATGCAGGCGCAAAACCAGAAAAAGGTTTAACTGTTATGGAAGATTTAATTCAGGCACACAGTGACCTGGTAGCAGTTTTCTGTATTAATGATGAATGTGCACAGGGTGCTTACTCCGCAATTACAGCAGCCAATGCATCTATTGAAATCTACAGTGTAAATGCAGGACCAGAAGCAAAAGCAGCAATGGCTAAGGATGGCACAGAGGGAATCTGGAAATGTACTGCAGCACAGAGCCCAATTGGAATTGGTGAGCAGAGTGCAGAGGTTGCATACAAGATTCTTAACGGTGAAGAGTATGAGACAGAAATTCAGATCGCATCCTTTGCTGTAACACCAGACAATATTGATCAGTATAAAGATTCTGATTGGCAGTAAAGTTAACAGAGAGGGAGACCTGAGAGTCTCCCTCTATTATAGAAACCGGAAAGAGAGGTGCCTTCCATGAGTTTGTTGGAAATGAAAAATATAGCCAAAAGCTTTTCTGGGAATAAAGTGTTATTAAACGTAAATCTTCAGGTAGAAGAAGGAGAGGTTCATGCTCTTCTTGGTGAAAATGGTGCTGGAAAATCGACGTTGATTAAGATTCTCGGAGGGATTTATACAAAGGACAGTGGCGAAATTTACATCAATGGGAAGGAAGTACAGATTCATAACGTAAGTGATTCCAGAGCCAACGGAATCAGCATTATTCATCAGGAACTGATGCTGGCCCAGCATCTTACCATCGCAGAAAATGTGTTTATGGGAAGAGAAATAAGAAAAAACGGGCTGGTTGATTTAAAAAAGCAGGAAGCGGTAACACAGGAATTTTTAGACAAGTATCATTTGGAATTAAAAGCCAGTACAAGACTGGATAAGCTCACAATTGCAAAGCAGCAGATGGTGGAAATTATCCGGGCAGTATCCTTTGGAGCAAAAATAATTGTTATGGATGAACCGACATCATCCCTGTCAGAAACAGAGGTCGAAATCCTGTATGGAATGATTCGTACATTAAAACAGGAAAAGGTTGCAGTTATTTATATCTCACACAGATTAAATGAATTATATGATATTACAGACAAAACGACTGTTTTGCGAGATGGAGAATTCGTGGGAACAGTGGTAACCAAAGAAACAGAACGTGCACAGCTGATTGCCATGATGGTAGGACGTGATTTGTCCAGCTATTATACCAAGACAGATAACGTTGTGGACGAAGTGGTGTTGAAAGTAACAGATTTATCTGATGGAAATAAAGTGAAACGGGTAAGCTTTGATTTGAAAAAGGGAGAAATCCTTGGGATTTCCGGACTTGTTGGAGCCGGACGAAGTGAAGTTGTAGAGTGTATTTTTGGTCTGACACACAGAAAGGCCGGTACCGTTGTATTCAAAGGGAAAGAAATTCATTTTAGAAATCCGCAGGAAGCAATGGCAGAAGGCTTTGGACTTGTTCCGGAGGATCGAAAGCAGGAGGGACTGTTTTTACAGTCAGATGTAAGATTTAATACCTCCATCAATGTGACAGAGCGCTTTTTGAAGAAGCTGATCTGGAATAGATCAGTAGAGAATGCTCTGGTGGAAGAAAAAATTGAGGATATGCATATCAAGGTGACCGGTGCAGATCAGATTGTATCCCGTTTAAGTGGAGGAAATCAGCAGAAGGTTCTCATTGGAAGATGGCTTTGTTCAACAAAGAGTATTCTGATTCTGGATGAGCCGACAAGAGGTGTCGATGTTAAGACAAAGGCTGAAATCTATGCCCTGATAGATAATTTGGCGGCAAGTGGTCTTTCGATTATCATGGTTTCCTCTGAGCTGCCGGAATTAATTAACATGAGTGACCGGGTAATGGTTATGTGTAATGGCTACAGTACCGGGATTCTTGAAAAGGATGAGTTGAGTCAGGAAAATATTATGACACTTGCGACCACAGAGGTCAGTGCCTGACGGATTTAAAATATACATAGCCGCAAAACGGCAGATTGTGAGGTTATTATGGAAGCAAAAAAGACAAAGGAGAACTGGCTTTTGGGTTTTGGAAAAAGTCTCTGGGCCGGAGTAAAATCAAATGGTGGAATTATCATTGGTTTAATACTGATCTGTATTTTACTTGGTATTATGACAGATTCCTTTTTAACAGTTCGAAATTTTACAAATATTATGAGGCAGATTTCCATTAATGTAATTCTTGCCTGTGGAATGACCATGGTCATCATTCTTGGTGGAATTGATCTTTCGGTAGGTTCAATTATTGCAATATCAGGCTGTCTTTGCTGTGGATTAATTACAAATGCAGGAGTTCCATCTGTTCTTGCTATTCCGATTTCTATTTTGGCAGGAACTCTGGTTGGAATCTTTAATGGTATTGTTGTGTCAAGAACAACGATCCCGCCGTTCATCGTTACACTTGCCATGATGAATATAGGACGTGGATTTGCCAGAATCTATACCAAAGCAACCACTATTCTGGTAGATGATGAGCTTTTCACTTTTATCGGAAGTGGTTCTGTATTTGGAGTAATTCCTATTCATTTTGTTTATATGATTGTAGTCATCATTGTTTCTGCACTTATTTTGAACAGAACCAGACTGGGAAGAAATATATACGCAGTTGGAGATAATAAGCAGGCTGCATCCTATTCAGGAATCAACTCCAGAAGGGTTACACTGACAGTATTTATTATCATGGGATTTTTTGCAGCATGTGCCGGAATTCTCAGTTCAGCAAGAACCTTCTCAGGACAGTTCAATGTAGGAGAGGGTGCAGAGATGGATGCCATTTCCGCTGTAGTTCTTGGTGGAACAAGTATGAGTGGTGGTCTTGGACATTTAAGCGGAACTATCATCGGCTGTGTTGTTATTGGTGTTTTAAACAACGGAATGAATATTATGGGCATTGACTCCTCCTGGCAGTACGTTGTCAAGGGTGTTGTAGTATTAATCGCCGTATTTATTGATTATTTGAAAAAGATGAAAGAGTAAATCAGACTGGAGAAAGAACATATGTCAGTTATATTAGGAATCGACTTAGGGACTTCCAGTATAAAAGCGATGCTGCTAGACGAAATTGAGGGTGTTATTGCAGTCGAAGCAAGCAAATATGATGTAGATATTCCCCAGGAGGGATGGGCAGAACAACAGCCCAAAGCCTGGTGGATGGAAACAAAGAAGGTCCTGAGTAAATTAAAACTGAATAATGAGGAAGCTTTTCATAATATAGCAGCAATAGGATTCTCCGGTCAAATGCATGGAATTGTACTTACAGATGAAAATGGAGAGCCATTGCGACCAGCGATTTTGTGGCTGGATCAAAGGTCAAAGAAACAGCTTTTGGAAATCAACCAGCGCATGAACTTTGATGAAATGGGACGTGTATTTAGAAATCGCGTTTTTACAGGCTTTGCATTCCCCTCCCTGCTCTGGGTCAAGGAAAATGAGCCCAAGATTATGGAAAAGACCAGAGCGGTCATGATGCCAAAGGATTATATCCGATTTAAAATTACCGGTAAAATTGGCTCTGATGTCTCGGATGCGTCCTCCTCAGCAATTTTTGATACGGCTAAAAGAGAATGGGCCTATTCGACCATTAAGGAATTTGGTCTCTCGGAAAGCATTTTCCCACCATGTGGGGAATCTATGGAAATTGCAGGCCATGTGACCGAGGAATGTGAAAAAGAGTGTGGACTAAAGGCGGGTATTCCTGTAGTATATGGGGCAGGAGATCAGCAGGCACAGAGTATTGGAAACGGTGTTTTTGAAGAGGGAAAAATCATTTCAAACATCGGAACCGGTGGACAGATTTCAACCTATATTCAGGAGCCGGTCTACGACAAAAAGCTTCGTACTCATACCTTCTGCCATCCCATTAATAAGGGATATACCATTTATGGGGCAACACTTTGCAGTGGAATGTCTCTTAACTGGTTAAAGAATAAGATTTTAAAAATAGATAATTTTGAACAGATCAGTGAAATGGCTGCTGAGATTGAGCCTGGAAGTGAGGGCCTTGTCTATCTGCCTTATCTGAGCGGAGAGCGTACCCCTCATATGAATCCATCCGCAAAAGGGATGTTTGCAGGAATTTCACTCTGCCACGACAGACGACATTTTATCCGTGCAGTGATGGAAGGAGTTACCTTCAGCTTACGCGATTCACTGACTATTTTCCAGGAGCTTAACATCAGGGGGGATACAATTATAGCCTCCGGTGGCGGATCTAACAGTGATGTCTGGCTACAGATGCAGGCAGATATTTTTCGGAAAAAGGTGATTGTGTGTGAAGTCAGCGAACAGGCTTGCCTGGGTGCATGTATTCTTGCAGGAGCCGGAACCGGTATCTTCCCATCTGTCAAAGAGGGAGCAGACCGTTTTGTAAGCTTCCGGGAGAAGGAGTATCTTCCAAATCAGGAAAATGCAGCTGTTTATGACAGACAGTATGAAAAATACAGAGAACTTTATGAGCTTAACAAAGATTGGATGGTGAAATAGTGGCAAAGGAAAAAATTATTCTGGATACAGATATTGGAACAGAGGTGGATGATGCCATAACACTGGCGTATTTACTGGCTAATCCTGATGCGGATATTCTCGGAATTACCACAGTTACCGGTGAGGCGGTGGAACGTGCAAAAATGGCCAGTGTCCTGTGCAAAATAGCCGGTAAGGATATTCCAATTTATCCGGGCTGTGAAAATCCAATTCTGGTTCCGCAGATTGAGAAATATGCACCACAGAAGGCTGTTTTATCAAAATGGACTCATGATACGGAGTTCCCGAAGAATCGAGCAGTTTCCTTTTTGCAGGAGACGATTCGCAAGCATCCGGGAGAAATTACATTAATCTGTATTGCACCCCTGACAAATATTGCACTTCTGTTTGCCATGGACCCGGAGATACCGTCTCTGCTTAAGCGCATTGTACTGATGTGTGGTTCGCCGACCTATACCAGGTATGATAACACCTCTGATACAATGAGTGCTATGGAAAAGAGCGATTTTATCGTACTTGGAAGTAAGGGAGTTTTGGAAAACAATGCCCTGATTGATCCCCATGCGACAAAGCTGGTATACGATGCAAAGGTGGCAGAGCATATGACCTGCGGTCTGAATGTGACAAGCAAACTGATCATGAAGCCGGAGGAGGCCGAAAAGATTTTCCATCATCCACTGTTAGAGCCTGTGCTGGATATTGCCAGAGAATGGTTTAAGGATGAGGAACGTGTAACCTTCCATGATCCGCTGACTGCAGTTTCACTGTTTCATGAGGATGTCTGCAGGTTTGAAAGCGGAACCATGAGTATTGAGACTGACAGCAGGCTTTTAGCCGGTTTTACCTATTGGAGACCGGCCGTAGATGGAAATCATAAGGTTGCCATGGATGTAGACAAAGAGAAATTTTTCAAATATCTCTTTGAAGTATTTGAACAGTAGGTATTCGAAAGGAGACAAGAGGATATGAAATACGGTATTTATTTTGCTTATTGGACCAGGGAATGGTTCGCAGATTACAAAAAGTACATGGACAAGATTTCTGCCCTGGGATTTGATGTTATGGAGATTTCCTGTGCAGCGCTGCGCGATGTGTATACCACTAAGGAGCAGCTGATTGAGCTCAGAGAGTACGCAAAAGAGAAAAATCTTATTTTGACTGCGGGATATGGACCGACAAAGGCGGAGAATCTTTGCTCAGCTGATCCTGAGGCAGTAAAAAGAGCAATGACATTTTTTACGGATTTGCTTCCAAAGCTTCAGCTTATGGATATCAAGCTTCTTGGCGGCGGTCTTTATTCCTATTGGCCGGTGGATTTTTCACTGAACAATGATAAAGAGGGAGATCGTGCAAGAGCCATCAAAAATCTCAAGGAGCTCTCCAAAACAGCGGAGGAATGTGATGTTACACTGGGTATGGAGGTTTTGAACCGCTATGAGGGTTATATTTTAAACACCTGTGATGAGGCCATTGATTTTGTTGACGAAATCGGAAGCGACCATGTAAAGATTATGTTAGATACCTTCCATATGAATATCGAGGAAGATAATATGGCAGCTGCAATCCGCAAGGCAGGCAGCAGGCTGGGGCATCTTCATCTGGGAGAACAGAATCGTATGGTTCCGGGCAAAGGAAGTCTCCCATGGGGTGAAATTGGACAGGCACTGAGAGATATTGATTATCAGGGTGCTGCTGTCATGGAGCCATTTGTTATGAAGGGTGGTACTATTGGAAGTGAAATCAAGGTTTGGCGTGATTTGCTTGACGATACCAGCGAGGCCAGACTGGATGCAGATGCAAAGGGTGCACTTCAGTTTGTAAGACACGTATTTGGAATTTGACAGTCAAAAAAAATCTAAATAAAAATCTAAAATAACAATTCTTTACTTTTCGTGTAAAATTAGGTAGTATATAAGGAAGCATTAGCTTAGGACAGGTTGCCCTGGGTTAATGTTTCCTTTATGCGTATAAAAGAAATACGCATAAACATACAAAATAGGAGGAAATGAAAAAATGTTAGTCGCACAAATTTTGGCAGTTGTCATCTTTGTTGCTATGTTTGTCATGATTGTTATGGACAAGATTGAGAAGCATTATGTGACACTTGGATGTGGTCTGCTGACGCTCGTTGTTGTTTTCGGTTTCTGCATGCACAGCATGTCTGCAGTGATGGAAACCTTGAATCTTCGCAGTATTATTACGGTACCCTTCTGGTATGCAGGTGGTGCCGCAGAGGAAGCCTCCAGTGGTATTAACTGGGCAACCATTATATTCTTGGCAGGAATGATGGTCATGGTAGAGGGAATGGCCAAAGCGGGATTTTTCCGCTGGTTATGTATGAAGCTTGCAAAAGCGGTTAATTACAAACCAATCCCATTGTTTATTGTTTTCATGGTCATGTCTGCTTTCCTGGCAATGTTTATCGACAGTATCACAGTTATTCTGTTCCTGGCAGCAGTTACGGTAGAGCTGGCACAGCTCCTGAAATTTGATCCTATTCCAATGATTATTTCTGAAGTGTTCTGTGCAAACCTGGGCGGATCTGCAACCATGTGTGGAGATCCACCAAACATCATCATCGGAACCTCTTTGGGCTATTCCTTTGCTGACTTTGTAAAAAATACAGGTTTAATTGCCTTTATTTCTTTATTTGTTATTATTGCGTATTTCTTCCTGATTTACAGAAAAGAATTACTGACAGAGGAAGCAGCCGCTGTAGATCCTACTGGAATGCCTGATCCGAAGGAAGCAATCCAGAATAAAAAAGACTTTATTGTAAGCTGTGTTATTTTTGGTCTGGCTGTTATCCTGCTGATCACACATGCTTCCACAGGTCTTACGGTTGCATTTATTGGTACAGTTATTGCGATTATCACATTAATTGCCAATGCAAAATATATTCCGGAATTATTAAGCAAGGTAGATTATAAAACACTGTTATTCTTTGTCGGATTATTCATCGTTGTAGGCGGATTGGAGCAGACAGGAATCCTGGAGATTATCGCCCAGTTCATCGGTAAGGTCAGCGGTGGAAACATCAAGCTTATGATTGCTATTATTATCTGGGTTTCTGCAATTGCCAGTGCATTTGTAGATAATATCCCATTTGCTGCTACTATGATTCCAATTATCAAGTCCCTTGCTGCTACACAGGGCGTAGACTTAAGTACCATCGCATGGGCATTATCCATGGGTACAGATATCGGTGGCAGTGCAACACCTATTGGAGCAAGCGCAAACGTTGTTGGAACTTCAGTTGCTGCAAAACACGGCTATCCAATTGGATGGGGCAAATACTGTAAGGCTGCTGCACCTGCAACTATTATTGTAATTGTCATCTCTATGGTAGTTATTTTTGTTCGTTACTGTTAATAGAATGTATTTCTAAAGGAGGATTTTGAATGGAGAAGCAAATCATCATTTCAATCAGCCGTGAGTTTGGTAGTGCCGGACACGAAGTCGGCGAAAAGATTGCAGAAGATCTGAACCTGCCATTTTACGACAGAAAGCTATTAGACAATCTTGCAGCTGAAAAGGGAATGAACCTGGAGGAACTGGAGAAATATGATGAAAAGCCAAGAAACTTTTTCACATCCAGAACAGTAAAGGGTTATTCCAATTCCATCGCAGACGCTGTTGCAGAGATGCAGTTCGATTTTATTCGTAAAAAAGCTGAAAGCGGAGAATCATTTGTGGTTGTAGGCCGCTGTGCAGACGTTGTCCTGAAGGGAAACGATGCAGCCTACAGTGTTTTCGTATTAGGAAACAAAGAAGAGAAAATCAAACATGTTATGAAGAAATACAGTCTGGATAGAGAGGAAGCTATCATTAAGATGGCACGCCATGATAGAAAGCGTAAGGCGTATCACAACTCTCATTCCAAGATTTCATGGGGCGATTCCAGAGGCTATGACCTTTGCATTAACAGCTCCAGACTGGGAATTGAGCAGACTGCCAAGGTAATTGAGGCGTTTGTAGAGAGCCACCAGTAAAAACGACTGTACATAGAAATGTAAGCGAAAAGTGTACATAAAAATGTAAACAATAAACAGGAAAGACTGTTCCAAATTTACTTCACAGAAGTATGTAAGGAACAGTCTTTTTTTGCAGGAATACGCTCTGAATAGGCAGATCAGTGGCCGTGCAAAGATTCTTTGCGTGACTTTTACAGGGGAATATTTTACACTTAAAAAAAGAACTATGGTTGTTAAGGAACTGCACTTAAAAAACTCTGGTTGAGACAAGAGAATATGAGGATACAGGGAGCATGCCTATGAGTCAGAAATTGGGAAACAGAATCAAAGAAAACCGCATGAGGCGGGGCCTGAAACAGGAGGAACTGGCAGAGAAGCTTTTTGTCAGCAGACAGACCATTTCCAATTATGAGAATGGAAAAACAGAGCCTGATTTGGAGATGCTTGGGAAGCTGGCTGATGCTTTGCAGGTGGAAATGATTGATTTAATTGGGGATGAAAAAGAGGACAGCAAAAATGACAAAAGAAAAAACCTTCTTCGCTGTGGAAGATGGTTTCTTGTTTTGGCAATCTATGGCATTATTTATTATCAGCTGAGCCAAAGAGCCGCCTTATATCAAAAGGATTCCTTCGATACCGCACCATTGCTGATTTTAAGGCTTGGAATCTTACCGCTGTTTTATTTGGGAGCGGGTTTCCTCTCAATGGATTTTCTGAGTATTGTTTTAAAAATCAAACCGTTGACAAAGAAGGTTAGAAAAATTACTTTTCAGGTGGTTCTTATGCTTTTTGTGATCTATTTGTTTATTATACTTCCATATCTGCTTCATTTTGCAAAAAGCAGCTGGGAACTCTATCAGCTTACAAAGAGCGGTGAAGCCTTTGAGTATTCTGACAGCTTTTCCTTTATCAATGAGACCTGGGACTACTTTTGTATGAGGTTCATGTATTACTTTATTTTAAAAAGAGAAGTACTTTTTATAATTCCGGGGGTAGCACTGCGGCTCTCAAAGGAAGAGCAAATCAAGGCTTCTTCACAATGCTGATTCCCAGTGGATATGGTCCGGTGTGAACTGCGATGGTTGCACCAATCTGGAACATGGGAACGGAAACCGGTTTGCCAAATTCAGCAGTGAGTGCAGCCTCCACATCATCACGGAACTGTCTGCCCTCTGGAATATCATATCCGAAGCCTACACAAACACTGTAATCGTCAATATCTGCATTTCTTTCATGTAAATAATCCTTTGCCATACTGATAACCCTGGTAAGGGATTTTTTTCTGCCCTTTACAATACCTGAGGAAAAGATTTCCCCTTCCTTCATGGTAATTAAGGGACGAATACCAAAGACATTTACAGCGGCGCTGGCTACTTTGCCAATTCTGCCACCGTGTCTTAAATAATTTGCATCACCTACAGTAAAAAGAATTCTGCCGCTTTCACGGACAGCGAGAAGACGCGCAACAGCCTCCTCATATGGAACACCGGCATCTCTCAGCTTTAAAGCCTCCAATACATAAATGCCCTGCAAAACAGTGTTAATCATAGTATCAATAACTGTAATTTCAGCCTCTGGATGAGTTTCTAAGACAATATCTCTTGCAGCGACAGCTGACTGCATGGAGCCACTGAACTTTGTTGTAATACAAAGACAGATAACGGCATTACCCTTTTCAACCTCAGCGGTAAAAACGTCAATATAATCATGGGTAGAAGGCATGGATGACTTGGGATAAACTCCGGGATTAGCAACCATCTGCTCATAAAAATCACGGATTCCGATATCTACATTTTCCTTCTGATAGGTTTTATCGTCGAAAGACACATAAAACGGAACCACAACTAAATTCTTTTCTTTTACTAAGTCGGATGGTAAATCACAGGAACCATCACTGATAATTTGATATTTCATAGTGTAAAAATCCTCTTCATGTAGTTTTCATTACTACATAATATATTATTTGAAATAGAATTGCAATATATTCAGAGAAAAATTTATTTTACGCAAGATAATCCCCGGGGATGATTTACAAAAAGAGAAATCTATGGGAAAATGGAACAAAAGCATGTGCACGGGCAATATAGTATTATCGCGCCGGAGAAAACAAGTTTCAAATTATTCATTAATTATGGGCATCAGGACTCCGTCTGCTACGCAGACACCTCATGTCAAAAAAGGAGAAAAACATGGAAAAAGCAAAGGTTTATTACACATCGTTTAAAGCAAGCTACAATGAGAATTTATTACAGAAGCTTCACCGCCTCATGAAAACAGCAGGATTTGAGCAGATTGATTTCACAGATAAATATGCTGCAATCAAGATTCATTTTGGAGAATATGGAAATCTTGCATTTCTGCGTCCAAATTACGCAAGGGTCGTGGCAGATTATGTAAAAGAATTAGGTGGTAAGCCATATCTTACCGACTGTAACACACTTTACGTTGGAAGCCGTAAAAACGCTATTGATCATTTGGAGACAGCGTATGTCAATGGCTTTTCACCTTATCAGACAGGCTGCCATGTTATTATTGGAGATGGTCTGAAGGGAACAGATGAAACTATAGTTCCAATTAATGGAGAGTATGTAAAAGAAGCAAAAATCGGACATGCCATTATGGATGCAGATGTTTTTATTTCTTTAACTCATTTTAAGGGTCATGAAATGGCAGGCTTTGGTGGAACCTTAAAGAATATTGGTATGGGCTGTGGCTCCAGAGCAGGAAAAATGGAGCAGCATTGTGATGGAAAGCCAAGCGTAAATCCGGATGCCTGTGTAGGCTGTGGCGCATGTGAGAGAATCTGTGCACACGGAGCACCGGAAATAAAAGATAGAAAAGCGACAATTAACCACGATAAATGTGTGGGCTGCGGCAGATGTCTGGCAGTATGTCCAAAGGATGCCATCGCAGCAGATTTCAGTGATTCTGTTACCATGCTTAACCGCAAAATGGCAGAATACAGTCTGGCAGTCTGCAAAGACAGACCTTGCTTCCACGTGTCATTAATCTGTGATGTCTCCCCGAACTGTGACTGTCATGCAGAAAATGATATTCCAATCATTCCTGATGTAGGAATGCTGGCAAGCTTTGATCCGGTTGCACTTGATCAGGCCTGTGCTGATTTATGTAATCAGATGCCTGCAATTAATGGAAGTATTCTGGATGAAAACCTGAAGGCTGAAACAGATCATGATCACGAGCATGACCATTTCCATATGACACATCCGGATACTGAGTGGAAAACCTGCTTGGAGCATGCTGTTAAAATCGGACTTGGAACAGATCAGTATGACCTGGTGACAATTTAAATCGAGGGAGAATTTACAATGAGTATTAATAAAACGGGCATTGTGGGCATGGGTGCCCTGGGCCTTTTATATGGAAATCATATTGCCGGGCATTGTGGAATGGATGCGGTGGAATATCTGATGGATGAGAAGCGTGTAGAAAAGTACAGGGATGCTGAATTTTCCATCAATGGAGAAACGTTTTCTTTTCCCGTAAAGGATGCAAAAAAGGCAGAGCCGGTTGACCTGCTGATTATTGCGGTAAAATATACAGGATTAAAAGAAGCCATTGAGGAGATGAAGCAGGCAGTTGGACCGGATACGATTATTATCTCTGTTTTAAATGGTATTACCAGTGAAAAACTCATTGGAGAAGTCTATGGCATGGACAACATTGTTTACACGGTTGCCCAGGGCATGGATGCAATGAAATTTGGAAATTCCTTAAACTATACACAGATGGGAAAGCTTCATATTGGAAGCACCGGTGGTAAAAGTGAAGGTAATTTAGCAAAGCTTGTTTCCTTCTTTGATGAAATTCAGCTTCCTTACATAGTGGAGAAGGATATCCTTTATCGTCTGTGGAGTAAATTTATGCTGAATGTTGGCGTGAACCAGACCTGTATGGTTTATGGGACAACCTATAGCGGTGTTCTTCAAAAGGGAGAATCAAACCGCACACTTATCGCAGCCATGCGTGAGGTGGTAGCACTTGCTAACGCAGAAGGAGTCGCACTTTCTGAAAAAGATATCAATCAGTATATTGAAATAACCAGAACACTGAATCCGAATGGAACACCATCCATGGGACAGGATCGCATCAATAAGAAACATTCAGAAGTGGAAATGTTTGCAGGCTGTGTGATAGAGATGGCTGCAAAACATCATATTTATGTGCCAACCAATGAATTTTTATATGACCGCGTAAAAGAAATCGAGACAGAATATTAAGTAACAACGGCATTTATGACGTGATGTTGAGAGAGCAGACATTTGAAATATGTAAAATGTCCTGGTGGGTGAAATATTATGGAGCATGCAAAAGAACTATGTAATCGTATGAGTCTGGAGGAGAAGGCCAGACTGGTCAATGGAGCGTCTTTTTTTGGAATGGCTGATTTTCAGGAGTTGGGAATTCCAAGAATGCAGCTTTTAGATGGTGGAACCGGAATGAACTTTGAGCAGCTCTTTGGAGATCTGGCAGATGTGGGGCAGCTGAAGGTGGACAGCACCAACGGAATGGTTGGTTCCACCGTTTTGTCCCATGTTATCGAGTATTATTTTGAGCCGGATAAGCTGAGTGAAGAGGAGACGGAGGTTTATCATTGGATTAAAGAGCGTCTGGAGAAAAATCTAAATGGTGTAGCTTATGCACCAGGCTGTTTTCCGCCGGGCATGCTTCTTGGAGCAACCTGGAATCCGGAAGTAATTTATAAGGTTGGGGAAGCCCTTGGCAGAGAAGCAAATCTTTATGGTGTCCATATGCTGCTTGGAACTCCCAACGTGAACATCCATAGAGATCCTTTAAATGGAAGATTATTTGAAGGATACTCTGAGGACCCATGCCTGGTAAGCAAACTGGCTCCAGAGTTAGTCAAGGGTGTTCAAAAGTATGGTGTGGCAGCCAATGTGAAGCATTTTGCAGCAAATAACCAGGAGACCTACAGACTGGGAATCAATGAGACTATTTCCGAAAGAGCTTTGGAGGAAATCTATCTTCCGGGCTTTAAGGCCTGTGTAAAAGAAGGCAGGGCACAGACGGTTATGAGCGCATACAACAGAATTAACGGTGTTGCCTGCACAGAGAATAAGCATCTGTTAACTGAAAAGCTGCGGGACGAATGGGGCTTTGAGGGAGCAGTTGTATCGGATTGGGGCGCTGTGTATCATCCGGTTGAGGCACTTGCTGCGGGAAATGATCTGGCGATGCCCGGACCGATTGATTTTCATACAATCAAAGAAGCTGTGGAGCAGGGCGTTTTGTCAGAGGAAGCACTGGATTTGGCTGTTTGCCGCCTTTTGAAAGTGATTGACTGGGTAGAGCAGCATTTTGTAACACCATCCCTAAAACAGGAAGATGTTGAGCAGTTATACAAAGATACAACCGAGGCAGCATATGAGGCTGCAGCAGAAGGTATTGTCATGCTTCGAAATAATGGAGTCTTTCCATTAAAAGCAGGTACAAGGGTTGCAATTGTCGGAAGTGGTGCAAAAAGGCTTATGGAATGTGGAAGCGGAAGTGCCGGAATTACCACTGACCGCACCAGCAGCCTGGCTGATACCTTAAGAGCAGGTGGCACAGAGGTTTCTGAGGAGCGAATCTTAACAGAAACAGAAGTGGTTATCTGCGTATGTAAGGTTCCCGGCATGGAGGGAAATGACCGTCCTGATCTTTATCTCTCATCAGAGGACCGCGCATTGCTGGAACAAATCAAAGAAGAAAAGAGCAATCGTAAGCTTGCGCTTGTATTAAATACCTGTGGCCCCATCGATTTACGTGCCTATGGACCCCAGTGGGTAGAAGGTATTTTTTCAATTTTCCTTCCGGGAATGGAGGGCGGACATGCACTTGGGGATATTTTGTTGGGAAAAAAGAATCCAAGCGGTAAGCTTCCGCTAACTTTTCCCTGCCGATATGAGGATACACCGACCTTCCTGAATTTCCCGGGGGATGGCTATGAGGTCAATTATGGAGAAGGAATCTACGTAGGCTACCGCTACTATGACAAGAAAAAGATAAAGCCACTTTTCCCGTTTGGCTTTGGCCTTTCTTACACGACCTTTGTGGCTGATAATCTGACAATGACCGGAGAGCTTCAATTCGAAGTAGATGTGACAAATACCGGAAAAGCAGCAGGAAGCCAGGTTGTTCAGCTTTATATTGCAGATCCTGTTTCTACACTTTCAAAACCAATAAAGGAATTGAAAGCCTTTCGGAAAATATTTCTGAATCCGGGAGAAAAGAAGACACTTACATTTAAGCTCTCCAGAGAAGACCTTGCTTCCTATGATATGGATAGGAAGAAATTTGTCACAGAGGAAGGTTATTATGAGGTAATTGTTGCTTTTTCTTCGGGGGAAGAGGATATTTGTGAGCGTCTGATGTTCTATTTGGAAGGAAAGAGCCCATACAGCTTTGGGGTGAATTCCACCATTAAGGTTCTTTATGAGGATGTCCGCTTAAAAGAGCTTGTGAAAGAGCTTTGGGACGAAGCCGGATGGGACTGGGGTATTGTTGAGAGCAATTATCAATATACGTCCAGCAGAAGGCTGATTGATATTGTAGTAGATCAAAAAGCACCACAGCTGGATATTTTTGCAGAAAAGGCAGCTGAGGTACTGAAATATTAGGATATTAAATAGGAAGGCTTGAAAAAGCTTACAAAGATACAGACCTACAGTGACAGATCATCGAAAAAGCTTTCTCCAGAACCCTTGCTGTCACGAACAGATAAAAGGTGCGCTGTAATCTCCGGTGAAAAAGCTTGTTTGTTAATCATTGAATCTAACTGTTCAAGACTTAGCAGTGAGTGTTCGGTCAGCAGCATAAAAGAAGCCAGATCGTTGACACAGCAATCTGTCAAATAGTCCGGAAGAGCTGCTGCATGCTCACTGATGTAGGTGAAGCAGGTTTCCAGGGGATAGTCGGAAAAGGCGGCTCTGTGAATAGCCAGAGAGAGTTTTTGATATTGCTTTTCTCTGATGTATCGGGGAAGCTGAGAACCATAAACATCCTCATCTTCAAACCAGCCAAGGAAAACGGGAGTAAATCCCACATCATCCTTTTCCATGAAAAAGGAATTGAGCCTGCCATCAAAGGATTTTAGCCAGGAAGCAGTATCGCGATTCTCAGACAGATAGGTCAGTAATAGTTGAGGCTCCTTTAATGAGGTTACGCAGGCAGCAAATAAAGGGGCTAAAAGTATATCGCTTTCAGTTTCATTGCCGTTAAATTTCACGGAGGAAAGCTTTTTGCATTCCAGGAAAACCTGTCGCCCCAAAAAGTTGAGAGAATCAGGAAGAATCAGCTTTTTCAGTTCACTCATATGAGACAGCCCCCAGTCTCCCACAGAAGTAATTCCGGAGGGGAGGGAAAGCTCCTCGATTCCTTTTTGCCCTAAAAATGCTTTGGGAGCAATCGAAGTTATGTTATAGTCATATATGGAGTTTGGAATGGATACTTTTGCATGCTTTTCACGGACAGACAGGAGTGTAAGCTCATGCGCATCTGTCAGCTGACAGGCTAAAGCAGCTGATTCTGTGTCATAGGAAAAGGCAGTATTGTCTGAGATTATGTTATTTTCTGATTTTTCATTTTTTTTATTCATGGTGCAAGTATAAAAAAGATAGAGTCAAAAGTAAAGAAAAAGCAGTCAGATGGCAGAAAAAAGAACTGGTAGATAGGTAATAGATTGGTAACAGATAAATAACCAGGTAAGTAATCAAAAGAAGTAATCAAGTAAAGTAATCAAAAGAAGAATTGAGGATAAGCTAATGTTAGGCACAATCGTAAATACAGGGACAATCTTAATCGGAAGTATTACCGGCAGCATTATTAAAAAAGGAATTAAGGAAGAATATAAAGAAGCACTTTTTTCAGCTATGGGTTTGGCGGCACTGGGACTTGGAATCAATTCCATCGTGCAGAATATGCCAAAAAGCAATTTTCCGGTTCTCTTTATTGTGTCTCTGGCGTTGGGAAGCCTGATTGGGACCATGCTGGATATTGATGGAAGGTTTCAGAAGCTGGTTGCTCATTTTTCTGGAAAGGGAAGACTGGGAGAAGGACTGTCTACTGGGATTTTACTCTTTTGTATTGGGACGCTTTCCATATTGGGACCGATTCAAAGTGCGCTTTATGGAGATAATACGTATTTGTTCACCAACGCAACACTGGACCTGGTAACCTCCTGTGTGTTAGCCTCTGCTTACGGAATAGGAATGACAATTGCGGCAGGTGTACTCTTTTTGTGGCAGGGGTCCATTTTCCTTCTGGCCTGTCTGCTGGGAGATTTTATGAGTGCGGACCTTATGACAGAAATCTCAATTGTCGGGGGATTTCTCATTGCAAGATCAGGGTTGTCCATATTGAAGGTGAAAGAGTTCAAAACGTTGAATATGCTGCCTTGTCTTCTGGTTCCCATACTGTTCTTTATAATTAAATCTTTCATTAAATAAGTATAAACTTTATTGACATTCTCCCTTCAAAAGGAAATAATGCTAATTGTGCATTATGCCAACAGGCTAATGGCATATAGTAGTGTTATAGGCATCAGG
>CAZUCI010000036.1:0-7284 GCA_964619485.1 uncultured Lachnospiraceae bacterium | reverse complement strand
AGGCATCAGGGCTCCGTCACCTTCGGTGACACCTCATGCCAAAGTACCTCATGCCAACTTGAAGGGAGTTTTTTATGGGAAAATTATTTAAGAACATGCTTCCCTACTGGAAATCCGTCCTGATTATATTCTGTCTGCTTATGGTGCAGGCGTTTTGTGATCTGGCACTTCCACAGTATACCTCAGATATTATTGATACAGGTATTACCAATGGTGGAGTGGAACATATTCTTCCATCAGCCATGGAAGCGGATACTTACCAGTTAGTGAAACTGATGATGGATGAAAAGGAGCAGTCAGATTTTGATGCTTCTTATAAGGAAGATGGAGATACTTATACGCGTGTGGATTTGTCTGAGGAGGAGCTTGCAGCAGCAGATGAGGAATTCCTCGTGCCTATGGTATTAGCTTATCAGATGAGTCAGAGTACAGAGGTGGATCTTTCACAGATGCAGCAGGCTGCCACTTCGGGAATGATTCCGAAGGAGCAGATTACGCAAATGTTAGAGCAGGCAAAGAGCTCTGTGGAAACCATGATTGAGCAGTCCGGTGAGAACATTGTAAAGAGTATGGCAATCCGTTATGCGGTTGACTGTAACAGGGCAGCAGGACTGAACGTAGACCGAATTCAGATTAATTATCTGTTAATGGCCGGGGCAAAGATGTTAGCCATGGCTTTGCTTCAGGGAGTGGCTCTGATATTTGTCGGATTGCTTGCCTCCCGTGTTGGTGCTGGAATCGGTATGAATCTGCGTGGGGCAGTTTTTGAAAAGGTTACCCGTTTCTCTAATGCGGAAATAGATAAATTTTCTACTGCATCCCTGATTACCAGAAGTACCAATGATATACAGCAGGTCCAGATGGTGACAACAATGCTGCTTCGTATGGTTTTGTATGCACCAATTATCGGTGTCGGCGGTGTCATCAAGGTAATCAATACAGGAGCCGGCATGGGCTGGGTTATCGCTTTAGCGGTGCTGGTTGTTTTAGGCTTTGTCGGTATTCTTGTCTCTGTGACCATGCCAAGATTCAAGCTGATGCAGACTTTGGTTGACGGGGTAAACCTGGTTTCCCGTGAGATTTTGACAGGACTTTCCGTAATCCGTGCCTTTGGGCGTGAAAAGCGAGAAGAAGAGCGATTTGATGAAGCTAACCGCGCACTTACCAAAACACAGTTATTTACCAATCGTGCCATGTCACTGATGATGCCGGGTATGATGCTGATCATGAACGGAACTGCTATTTTGATTATGTGGGTTTCTGCCAATAAAATTGATACCGGTGACTTACAGGTTGGAGCCATGACGGCTTTCATTACTTATTCCATGCAGATTATCATGTCCTTCTTAATGCTGACCATGATGTCAGTTATGCTTCCAAGAGCAGGCGTTGCGGCTAATCGTATTGATGAAGTGTTGAAAACAGAACCTACCATTGAAGATAAACCGGAAGCTGCTCCTTTTGCAGCAAAAACGGGTCTTGTAAAATATGACCATGTTTCCTTTGCTTATCCGGGTGCAAAGGAGGATGTTCTCTCAGATATCTCTTTTGAAGCGAAGCCGGGTGAGGTAACAGCGATTATCGGAAGTACCGGCTGTGGAAAATCCACTTTGGTAAATCTTCTGCCACGTTTCTATGATGTAAGAGAAGGCAGCATCACAGTTGATGGTACAGATGTTCGCGATATGACCATGAAGGACCTTAGAAAGGATATTGGTTTTGTTCCACAGAAGGGTGTGCTTTTCTCAGGAACAATTGCATCCAACCTTCGTTTCGGTAAACAGGATGCAACAGATGAAGAAATTACCCAGGCAGCAGAAATTGCCCAGGCAATGGAATTCATTAATGACAAAAATGAACGTTTTGACAGCGATATTGCCCAGGGTGGCTCCAATGTATCAGGAGGTCAGAAGCAGCGACTTGCCATTGCAAGAGCCATTGTGAAAAAGGCAAAAATCCTTGTTTTTGATGACAGCTTTTCAGCACTCGATATGAAAACTGATGCAGCGCTTCGAAAAGAGCTGTCGGAAAAGGTGAAAGATGCGACCGTTCTCATCGTAGCACAGAGAATCAGTACCATTATTCACGCGAATCAGATTCTCGTACTGGATGATGGTAAGATTGTTGGAAAAGGAACGCATGAAGAGCTGCTTAGAAGCTGCGAAGTCTATGAGCAGATTGCAACCAGTCAGTTATCAGCCAAAGAACTTGGTTTAAAGGAGGCGTAGTCATGGAAGAAAAGAAAAATTTTAAGACACAGCCTCGTAGAAGAGGACCAATGGGCGGCGGCCCTGGTATGGGACCTGTTGAAAAGGCAAGAGATTTTAAAGGATCTATAGGTAAGCTTGTTTCCTACTTGGGCGGCTATAAGATTGCAATTATCTTTGTTGCTGTTTTTGCAATTGCATCTACGGTGTTCAACGTCGTGGGACCCAAGGTTATGGGTAAGGCAACCACCTCTCTTTCTCAGGGAGTAATGGCCAAAATTGCAGGAACTGGTGGAATTGATTTCAGCTATATTGGCAAGATTCTTTTGATTACCTTAGTACTTTATGGAGCAAGCTCCTTATTCATCTTTGTTCAGGGTTATATCATGAGTGGTATCACCCAGAAAATCTGCTACCGCATGCGTAAAGAGATTTCAGAAAAAATCAATCGTATGCCGATGAAGTATTTCGAAAGCAGAACCTATGGTGAAGTATTATCACGTATTACCAATGATGTAGATACACTTGGAATGGGATTAAATCAGAGTATTACACAGATTATTACTTCTGTAGCGACAATGATTGGTGTTTTGGTTATGATGCTCTCAATCTCGCCTCTGATGACGCTGATCGCACTGGTAATCCTGCCAATCTCGGTTGCGCTCATTGCAGTAGTTATGAAAAAGAGTCAGAAGTACTTCCGTTCCCAGCAGGAATATTTGGGACATATCAATGGTCAGGTGGAGGAAAACTTTGCAGGACAGCTGGTAATTAGGGCTTACAACAAGGAAGACGAGGTAATCGACGAGTTCAATAAGACCAATAAGGTATTGTATGAATCTGCATGGAAATCTCAGTTCCTGTCAGGTCTCATGCACCCAATTATGATGTTTGTTGGAAACTTAGGATATGCAGGAGTTGCTTTAACAGGCGGTATCCTGGCAATCCGTGGAGTTATTACCATCGGTGATATTCAGGCATTTATTCAGTATGTAAAGAACTTTACACAGCCAATTCAGCAGATTGCACAGGTTGCAAACCAGGTACAGTCCATGGCTGCGGCAGCAGAGCGTGTCTTTGAATTCCTTGGAGAAGAGGAGGAGGACCAGATTGTTGAAAATCCGGTATCCACAGATATTCTGGATGGAAGTGTAAGCTTCAACCATGTTCACTTTGGATATAATGAAGACCAGACTATTATTCATGACTTTAGTGCACAGGTAAACCCCGGACAGAAGATTGCCATCGTTGGACCTACTGGAGCAGGAAAGACCACTATGGTTAAGCTGTTGATGCGTTTCTATGATGTAGGGTCTGGATCTATTGAGTTAGATGGACACAACATTAAAGATTTCAACCGAAGAGAATTAAGAGATGCTTTTGGAATGGTTCTTCAGGATACCTGGCTGTTCAAAGGCACAATTATGGAAAATATCCGATATGGTCGTCTTGATGCAACTGATGAAGAGGTCATTGCAGCAGCAAAGGCAGCTCATGCACATCATTTTATTCAGACACTTCCGGGTGGATATGATATGGAATTAAATGAGGATGCAAGCAATGTATCCCAGGGACAGAAACAGCTTCTCACCATCGCGAGAGCAATTCTTGCAGATAATAAGATTCTGATCTTAGATGAAGCAACCTCTTCCGTTGATACCCGTACTGAAATCCGTATTCAGAAAGCAATGGATAACCTGATGAAAGGAAGAACTTCCTTTATCATTGCACATCGTCTCTCCACAATTCGTGATGCAGATTTGATTCTCGTTATGAAGGATGGCGATATCATTGAGCAGGGTAATCATGAAGACCTGCTTGCACAGGATGGCTTCTACGCTAAGCTGTACAATTCGCAGTTTGAGGAAGCATCATAAAAGTGTATCAGTATTAGTTGCAATAAAGGCTGTTAAACTTACACCGTTTTCATGTGGGCACGTTTGCACTGCATGTCACTCACAGCGGTACGTAATGCACAAAAGGACTGTGCATAAGTACCGGTGGTGACATAAGCACCCACCTGAAAAGATGTAAGTTTAGCGGCCTGTTTTATTGCTCAAATTGCGCTACTGGAAGCGTTCAAATTTGGCAGATTTCATTGCGTTAGCAGTGGATTTGGAATAAGATGAAGATATCTGGAAATTGTTGGGGGTGAGGTACGGGTTATGGATATTTCAATAGACAGGGTTAAGGACAGTGAGCACGAAGCATTGGCCAATTTAATGAAAATGTACTGCTACGAATGGTCTCAATACAATCTTTTTGATGTTGATGATAATGGTGTTTATCCCTTTGAGCAATATCTGCATTTCTATTTTGAACGTCCGCGGAGGTATTGCTATTTTGCACGGGTAAATGGGGTTATAGCAGGTTTTGCACTGATAGATGATGATTTTGTGATACATGATGATTTCGATTTTTCCATGGGGGAATTTTTTGTGATGTATAAGTACAGACGACAGAGAGTCGGCGAGTATATGGCAAAACTTCTCTTTGATCAGCATAAAGGAAAGTGGGAGATTGGATTTCATCCTAAGAATATTGCTTCCGGGAAGTTCTGGCTCTCCGTAGTTTCAGATTATACTTCTGGACATTATACGCTGGACACGGAATGTTCTAAATTAAGCTATAATGATGGCAGCAACGGAAGTGTGATATCCTTTGACAGTAAATAGTGTCAAAGGAAGTAACAGAAAATGTATAGATTTCAAATTGCGGAGGTTAGAATATGGATGAAAATATTGAATTAATAAAAAAAGCTTCGGAAATCATTCAATCACAATGTAATGAAAACGGATATTGTGCATTGACATTAATGGATACGGATGATAGACCAAATACTACAACAATTACACCTTCAAAGGCTGATGGTATTAAAGTTATTACATTTTGTACAGGCTATGGCACTCGAACAGAACGAATTCAATTTCGTCCAGATGCATGTGTTTGTTTTAATGCTAAGGATTATCATATATCATTAAAAGGAAAAATGGAAATTATTACAGATCAAAAGATAAAAAACGAAATGTGGTATTCAGGATTAGAAAATCACTTTAGTGGGCCAGAAGATCCGGGATATGTTGTTCTAAAATTTGTTGCTGACAGCTATACACTGTTTATTGATTATCAGACAGTAAGAGGTTGTCTTTAGTTGAAAGGAAAGTGCAATAGACAAATCAAACACACTGCCTGTTTACTAGATACATAGAATAATTCTTTTATTTGTTGTTTGTAATTGCTATTGCTGATATTGCTTCAACAATTCTTGTAGTCGTTTGTTTTCCTGTTCAAGAGAACTTTTTTCCTGCTCAATGATTAATTTTTCTTCTTTCAAAGTGTTATTCGTCTGCTCTAATTCATCAATTCGAATTCGGTATTTATCCAGCGGTAATTCGATAGCACCATCTAATAATGGTTTCATATCTGCACAACCTCCTAACTCTTCATAATGGGAATAGATATGGTTATAAAGTTCAAGGGTCAGTTCACGTAACTGTGCTGCATCATCAGCGGTTATATTACCGACCATTAAGTTAGCTTTGATACTTCCAAGTATATCATTCATGATAAGATCCTGCAATAATTGGAAGTTTTTCTCGGATGCGTCTTTTTCAATAATTCGGCGTAATTTAAGCAAATGAAATGGAATTAGAACAATCATCTTTTTCTGATTCAATTCTTCGATATGATGCTTCTGATAGAGAAAGTTTTTGACATGATAAGTAAAAGTTCCCTGTTCTCCGAAATCAAGCGTAAGGTCACTTGTTTCGGGATAGTCTTTTTCTGAATCCAGGTAAATGATAACCGGTTCAGGAAAACGAAGAACGGAAGTAACAGTTCGATGATACATGGCAGTATGAAAACCATATTCAAAAGCCCTGACAACGATGGAGCCGTCATCTGTCATCTGTGCTTCGAGATGATAAGGAATCCTGTTAAGAAAGATCAGGATATCAGCAAAACGTTTTTCTAACGTGGTACTGACAAACTCAGTATTAGGGAATTCCACAACGCTGTCAGTAGGATGATTTGTGTTAAACAGACCATTGATCAGATTGATAATTGCCAGATTCGATAGATTGAAGATCCGCTTAAAGATACGGTCATAGATTTGATAGATTTCAGTACTCATAGACATGTGTTCCTTTCAGATATGTTTGTAAATAATTTAAAGGTGGGTATTGTGGTCGAGATGACCAGAATAAAAGAATTATTATATGTTTTATCAATGTATCATAGTATTGGGACAAAATCCAGTATAAAAATAATTTTTCCCTCTTGATAAAAAGGAGGAATAGCATAGAGGTATTTTAATTGAATATGTGGACAATGGTTATGGGAAAGAAGATATTCCTTCTAACGTGTATTTAGACTGTGATAAATTGTTGTATCGTCGTTACCGTATCCAACAATCTCCTGCCAGCGTGCATCATTTTTTAAAAATTCAAAGCTTTCATTATCTCGAAAACCATTTTTTAAAGTTTTCTTCAGTTCCGATATAAATTCTTTTCGAGGTTCTTTGAAATCCATATGCTCGTATAAAGATGACTTGCAAAAGCTGCCAATATCTTCTACATTATGAAACATGATCTGCATAATTTGAATTACGGCATCCGCATCCTTTTCTATGGCTGCAAGCTCTAATCGATTTGAGGCTTCATAGTACTTTCCCATCTCAAAACACTTTGCCAATTCAACCTGCTTTTCAACCAGGCTGTGTACCTTTTCCATGTGCTTTTCCTTCAATGCTAACAGATATATTCCCTGCAAAGCGGCCGATGATTCCATGTAATTGGAATATAGCAATTCTTCATATGCTTTATAGGACTCTTTTACGCGTCCGGTTTCAGCAAAGAATTTCGCTTTTTTCAATTTTCTCTCGGAACTGTCTTTTGAAAAATAATTTAAATATAATTCTGCTTTGTCGTATTCCTTTTTACGCATGTGATACTCAAATAAGGAATCTGCAGCTCTGGTTTTAATCGTTTCATTCTGACTTTCCAGAACACGTTGAAATAGCGAATGGAGGATTTTTTTATGTATGAAAAATATTTTGAACTATTAAGAGAAGAATGCC
>CAZUCI010000035.1:0-31203 GCA_964619485.1 uncultured Lachnospiraceae bacterium | reverse complement strand
GTGGTGGGAACATTGTAACTGGGGCTAGCCGTCGCGCTAGCGACTTGGTACAATGGAGGAAAAGAAATGTATGATATGATTATTATAGGAGCGGGTCCGGCCGGGATGAGTGCTGCTGTTTACGGAGTTCGTGCAGGGAAACGTGTTTTGCTCCTTGAAAAGAAAGTGTTTGGAGGGCAGATTGTCAACACGCCACAGATTGAGAATTATCCCGGCATTCCCCAAATCTCCGGCTTTGAGTTTGCCAATGCATTGAGCGGGCAGGTGAAAGCGCTAGGTGTGGAGTGGAAGCTGGAGGAAGTGAAGTTTGTAGAGAAAAGGGAGAATGTTTTCTTTGTTCAGACAAATAAGGGTGAATATGAAGGAAAAAGTGTCATTGTGGCAACGGGCGCAAGAAACAGAAAGCTTGGACTGCCTGGAGAACCGGAATTGACGGGGCACGGTGTTTCCTACTGTGCAACCTGTGATGGCATGTTTTTCAAGGGAAAGGATGTTGCGGTAAACGGAGGTGGAAACACGGCACTGGAGGACGCAATTCATCTTTCACAGTACTGTAGGCATGTTTATCTGATTCACAGAAGGGATTCCTTTCGAGGTGAGGAAAAAAGGCTGGAGATTTTAAAGGAAAAATCTAACGTTTCTTTTTTGCTGAATTCGGTTATAAGTGAGATTAATGGAAAAGCTCAGCTTGAAAGCATTAAAATCATAACACAAAATGAATACGAAACTGTTTTACCAATATCAGGGTTATTTATTGCGATAGGACAGGAACCGGAGACAGAAGTGGTTGAGGGACTTTTAGAGCGGGATGAAAAAGGGTATTTGAAAGCTACGGAAGAATGTAAAACGTCTGTAGAGGGAATGTTTGTCGCAGGAGACTGCAGGACGAAACAGGTCAGACAGCTTACCACGGCAACCGCAGATGGAAGTGTTGCGGCTCTTACAGCATGTGAATACCTTGAACAGAACAGATTGTAGAGTATAATTAAAAACTGTGATAAATGATAAGGAACAGCATGATAAAACTCTAACATAATAGGAGAGTATGATGAAAAATAAAACAAAACGAATGAAAATCAGAGAGAAGAACACCGACAAGAATGCCGAGAAGAACATCGGGAAAAAGAGCCCAAAGGCACCATCACAATGGATTTATCTTGCAAAAGAGGAAGTGGATTTAAAGGAATTGCCATCATTGTTTGGTGAAGAAGTCAAGACAGAGGTGTGGCTTGACGCAGGAATTGCAGAAATCCCTCTTGCTGAGGCATCCAGTATGGATATGGAAAGAGGAGCCGTTGACCTTGGGAATGAGGAAGACAATGCATTTCTGGCTCAAAATGAAACCAAAGATTTGTTCTTTGTGACCATTAAGCCGGAAGATTTTGCTCTTGCAAAAGAAGCTATGAACAAAATCAAACAGAAATGGGGAGGAATCTTCTGCGCGGATACAGACGATTTCACCCCAGCTGTATAATTATTTTCCTGCGCCCATTTGTTTTAACTGGGCAAATAAATCCATATCATCGGCAGTGATCTTGAGATTGCTGCCGATTTTTCTGCCATCTGCAGTAGTAATGTTGATTTCTATAATGGTACCGTCTGAAATACTGCCGTTTGCAGCCGTAAGAAAAGGCGGAAATTTTGGATGGTTCTTTTTAAATCTGTTCCATGCATTCATTAATTGCATAATCATCATTGGATTAGCACTCATTTGTGAGGACTCCCTTCTGTTTATCAAATACTATTTTAAGGATTTTGTATTTCAAATTCTATTTTTGCATTGCTATTCGTTTACTCTTCTATAAAGGCTTTTGTCAGGGCAGATAGTGCATTCTGGTCGCTTACAGCCATCAATTCCCGCGCAGAGTGCATAGCTAAAAGAGGAATGCCGGCATCGACAGCTGGCATGGATAAGCGGGTAGAAAGCGTACTTCCCAAGGTAGAACCGCCACGCTGGTCGGAACGATTGGCAAATCTTGCATATGCAATCTTATACCGATTGCATAGCCCTATCAGGATAGCCAGATAGGAGGCATCGGTGGCATAGGATTGTCTGGCGGCCTGTTTCAGGGCAACACCATTTCCCAATGTAATCTGGCTGGTGGTATCACATTTTTCAGGATGATTTGGATGTATTGCATGTGCAACATCTAAGGAGAGGCATAAGCCTTCATACAACGCTTTTGGAAGCATGTCCTCTGAGAAGGACAGAGAGGAAAAGAGCCTCTTCAGCAGCTCCTGTGTAATTAAAGAGTCGGCTCCCTGTTTTGTAGCATTTCCTATTTCTTCATTGTCATAAAAGAAAGCGGCTGTAATGACGTTTTCTTTTGGAACAGCCTGTGTCATTCCGTAAAGAAGTGCAGAAACACTGGAGTTGTTGTCAATCCTGGGTGAAGAAAAAAGTTCTCGGGACAAACCAACATGACACCCTTTTTCAAAAACGTATAGGTAAATCTGATAATCAAGAATATCTGTTAAATCACATCCCGCAAGCAGAGCCAATTTCTGTAAAAAGAAATTTTCCTGTTCCAAGGTTTCAGAGAGCAGACCGCAAATTGGCTGCATGTCAGTCTGAGCATTGAGCTTAACACCGTCATTGACATCTCGATTCATGTGAATCGCAAGATTGGGAATAATGCAAACCGGTTCTTTGCTGTCAACAAAAACAGTTTGAGGATGAAAAGGATCGGCACTCTTGATTACTACTTTACCGGCAAACCCCAGCGGACGATCAAAAAAAGTGGAATAAATGGCGCCGCCGTAAGGCTCCACGTTGAGTCTGGTATATCCATTTGCATGATTTTCTGCATGAGGCTTTACAACAAAGGTTGGCCAGTCCGTGTGTGAGGTTAAAATTCTAAGTGCGGGAATTTGCGTAGTGTCCAGCTTTTCAGGAATTTCAAAAGCCACCAATGTGGAATCAAATAAAGAAATATAGTATTTGCCGCCTGCTTTTACAGACCAGGAATCGGTCATGCTTAATTCGAGATATCCGTTTTGCTTAAGCTGTTCTTTTCCAAATAGAACACAGTGGTATGGAGAAACAGACGCATTGATGGTCTGTGATAAAAGTTCCATAGGAGAAGTCGTATTTATGCTGCTCATGTTATTCCTCTTTTCTGTATTTCTAATTATGGTATTTCTAATCATTGTGACCAAATCTATTTAAAATATATGCGAACTGCCAAAAAGATTGGGAGATACATGTGGTGCTTCATAAAGAACAAAAACAGTTTTTCAGCAGCTGTAAGCTTAGGCATGTCATAATGATTTAATGCGTAAATTACATCTGAATCAGTACAAACTGATTTCATATCCTGGCGGTGTTCGCTGTAAGGAGCCTGCTTCTTCTTGTAAATGCCGCCCTTTACATGAAGAACCGTCAGACAGAGAAAATCGTTCCAGATTTGTGTGGAAAAATCGTAATCAGCCTTGACGGTACTGATGCGAAGGAGATTCTCTTTTAATATTTTAATTTTTTCCATATAATTTTCGTCGTACTTCATGGTCATGGAGCTGCCATTCATGTAGTAGTAGTATGGAAAGTAATCTTTTAAAATAACCACCTTTTGCGCGTCTAAGAACATATTAAGGGAAAATTGAAAATCTTCTCCGATAGATACGGCATCATCACATAAGGAAAGATTCTGTTTTACTAAGGAAGCGCGTGTCAGCTTGGTAACGCGGTTGGGATGAAGCCTGCGCCCCATAAAGGAACCATCATTGATAAGCACCGGAAACATTTCCGAGTGGAGCGATGAAGGTTCAAAGACATCTTTTGGAAAAAGCATCTGATCATCCCACTCCTCATGACTTCCATCTTCATAAATATGATGCAGACCACAGCAGGCAATATCGGCATCTTCCTCAACAGCCCGCTGATACATCCGCTCATACATATCAGGCAAAACATAATCGTCGGAATCAATATATCCAATGTATTCACCATTTGCGATTTCACTACCAGCCTTCCACGCAGAGGTTAATCCGCCATTCTCTTTATGGAGCACGCTGATTTTCCCTGGAAACTTTGATGCATACTCGTCACACATCTTCCCGGAAGAGTCTTTACTTCCATCATCAACCAAAATAATCTCGATGTCCTCGAGAGTTTGTGCCAACAAGCTTTCGACACATCTATTTAAAAACTGTTCAACATTATATACGGGTACAACCACGCTTACCTTGTATTTGTAGGAATCCATGTGAATCCTTTCTTTTTTCATTCTTGTTGTGTGCTGTTGAAGTGCGGAAAATAAGTTTTATTTCGTGACTGTGGGAGGGGATTAGATATTCTTAGTATTCCCACCAAAGAAACAGCAATTCCCGGACAGGACGTCCGGGAAAGGCCTATTTCGCCATGGATGGCGATTATAGGCCGTTTGCGAAAATTACCATTCACTTTCTTGGGAATACTTAGAATATCTTATCCCCGTACATCGGAACGAAATAGAACTTATTTTCTGCAGGTAAAACAATAAATAAAACAATGATAAAATAAACTATCTTCAATTGCTTCCACTATTATATAAGAACTCGACAGATAATTCAATGAAGCGTTGTCTGGCTTTGAAATGGTTTGGGAGACGTCCTGGGGAATGGTTTGTGAGAGAGGGAGCTCGGCTTTTCCGATAGCATGTGTTTCAGAGATATGATACAATAAAGCAACGAATGCTTCGTTATAAAAATGGCGTTACGAAAGGATATTGTATGGTAGAAAAATTATTTCAGGAAATTTTAGAGGGAAAAGAAGTGCGCCAGAATCTGAGCAGCATCCGCGCGCAGATGAAAGATGCCTGCCAGAAAAATAAAGTAGAAGATTTGATTGATATCGGTAATTATAAATCTATTCTTGCTCTTTTAGGGAGTGAGGATGCCAAGACCAGGAAAAATGTAGCACTTTTTATGGGAGACCTTGATATGGATGGCTTATTTATGGAGCCACTGTATCATGCCTATGAGAAGGAGGCGCAGTTATTTGTAAAAAGTTCCTATTTAACAGCACTTAAGGGAGGGGCTTATGAACAGTTCCTGCCAAAGATGAAAGCTCGACTGGAAGAACTGGAGGAGATGGAGTTTTCGGTAGAGAATAAAAAGCATTTTATGGAAGAACAGCGTCTTTTGACAGAACTGATTGCTGATAAAGAGGGTATTGAGAAGCATACATTTGTTGGATTTAATGAGAAGTCAGAAATTGTCCTTCTGACCAATCGAAATCATGTAGAGATTACAAAGCAGCAGCTGGAAGAAATTGGTGATTTTGACAGCAAGACATTAAAGGCTTTTTCTGCCGGACTGATTTTGAAAACGAATCAACTGGAAGAAATCAGTCAGATTAGAACCTATACCGAGCTTTTGTTTCGTGTAAATGGTATGAAGGAATGCGAGCTGGATGCCAATGTGGCAGCAAAGCAGGTGGTGGAGTCTGATCTTATGGGCTTTTTAAAGAAACGGCATAGTGGAAGTGGAGCTTTTTATTTCAGAGTTGAAGTAAAAGGAAAAATGGGCTTGGATGAAAAAACAAAGTTTTCCAGGCGTTTTAGCCAGGAATTAGAGTCCATGTCAGGAAGAAAGCTGATTAACAGTACCTCTCATTATGAGATAGAGCTTCGGTTTGTAGAAAATAAAAAGGGAATTTTCAATGCATTTGTAAAGTTATATACCTGGCCGGATGAGAGATTTTCTTATCGAAAGGAAGTGATTGCTTCCAGTATCAAACCTGTAAATGCGGCACTTTTGGTACAGCTTGCAAAAGAGTATATGGTTGAGGACGCGCAGGTTTTGGACCCCTTTTGTGGTGTGGGGACAATGCTTATTGAGAGACAGAAGATTGTAAAGGCCAATACTTCCTATGGGATTGATTACTTTAAGGAAGGAATTGAAAAGGCAAAAATCAATACGAGGGCAGCCGGTCAGATTATTCATTTTGTGAATAAAGACATGTTTGAATTCACACACGAGTACAAGTTTGATGAGATTTTTACGAATATGCCATTTGCCATGAATCCAAGTGCAGAACGTCAGGTTGAAGAGATTTATCAGAGATTCTTTCGGAAAGCACGTACACTGCTAGCTGCAAACGGGCGAGTGATTCTCTATACGCATAACAGGGAATGGATTGCATCCAATGCACAAAAGGCAGGCTTTCGAATTGAGAAGACCTTTGAAATCAATCGTAGAGAGCGTACCGACTTGTATATTTTAGAAAGTATATTATAATAGAGCAAAAGAGCGTGCCTGGTCACGCAACGATTTTTGCGAGGTAAATTCATTGAAATATGTGCGACAGATGTGCTTGATTTTATTGATTTCTTTTGTAGGAGAAATCCTTCATGCACTGATACCATTGCCGGTTCCGGGAGGAATATATGGACTGGTGCTTTTATTTATTTTACTGCTGACAGGAGCAATTAAGCTATCCGCAGTGAAAGAGACAGGAAAATTCCTGATTGAAATTATGCCAATTATGTTTATCCCTGCGGCAGTGGGCTTAATAGAAAGCTATAAAGATTTGTTACCTGTTTGCGGACAGGTTGTGCTGATTACGATTGTCTCAACAGTTTTGGTTATGGGAGCATCAGGTCTTACAACGCAGTTTGTCATGAGAAAAAAGAAGGGTGGAAAAGAACATGAATAATTTCCTGACAACCTCCACCTTTTTTGGAGCTTTTATTACGCTGGCTACCTATGAGCTTGGAATTTTAATTAAAAAGAAAACAAAACTAGAAATTTGTAATCCCATGCTTATTTCCATTTTGGCGATTATTTTGTTCCTTTTAGCTGCAAAGGTGGATTATCAGACGTATTTTGATGGAGCTAAATATATCAGTTATCTTTTGACACCGGCTACGGTTTGCCTTGCGATTCCTCTTTATGAGCAGTTCCAGGAATTGAAAAACAATGCAGCTGCAATTATGGCAGGCCTGATTGCTGGAGTTTTGACTTCTTTATGTACCATTTTTGCAATGTGTGCTTTGTTCCGGTTTGAGCATGCACAGTATGTAACACTTTTGCCCAAATCAATCACAACTGCTATTGGCATGGGAGTGTCGGAGGAATTGGGTGGATATGTCACAATTACCATTGCTGTTATAGTCATAACCGGTATTGTCGGGAATGTTTTCGCAGAGCTTATACTAAAGCTTTTTCATATCACGGAGCCTGTGGCAAAGGGAATCGGTATCGGTTCGGCAGCACATGCTCTGGGAACGGCAAAGGCTATGGAAATTGGAGAAGTGGAAGGTGCCATGAGTTCTCTGTCCATTGCGGTGGCGGGACTTTTGACAGTAGTTGGAGCCTCTGTGTTTGCTAATTTTATGTAGCAGCAGCTTAGAGGATGGAATAGGGAGACACTATGACAAATAGAACCTTAATGCAGTTTTTTGCATGGAATCAGCCGGAGGATGGCGCACACTGGGGAAAAGTACAGGCACAGGCCTTTGAACTGGCGATGGCCGGCATCACAGATGTGTGGCTTCCCCCTGCCTATAAAGGCTTTTGTGGAATTCACGATGCAGGCTATGGTGTTTATGACCTGTATGATCTGGGGGAATTTAATCAAAAGGGAAGCGTTCCCACCAAATACGGAACCAGGAGAGAATATCTGGCTGCCATAGAAGAATGCCACAGATCCGGGTTAAAGGTGTACGGAGATCTGATTCTGGGACACCGCATGGGAGCAGATGAGGTTGAACAGGTGACTGCGACCCGCAAGAATCCCAGGACAGAACAGCTGCAGGAGACAGGAACTATTGGAGCCTGGAGCCGCTTTACCTTTCCGGGCAGAAATGGTAAATATTCTGATTTTATCTGGGACAGCAGTCATTTTCTGGGAGTAGACTGGGATGAAAACACCGGGACAAAGGCATTTTACCAGTTTCCGGATAAGGATTTCTCGCCGGTGATAAACCACGATGCGAGAGAGCTTGACAGCTTTATGGGTGCCGATGTGGATCTGGACCAGAAGGAGGTTGTCAGGGAACTCAAGAGATTGGGCGCCTGGTACGTGGAGCTGACGGATTTGGACGGCTTCCGCATCGCCAATATTAAACAGAGAGATGCGGACTTTTACTATAACTGGCTGTCATTCCAGAGAAAAAGAAGCGGGAAAGAGCTTTTTACAATAGGAGATTACTGGAGTGCGGACGTCAAGGATCTTCATCGCTTTCTGGAACACAGTGAAGGCTGTATGAGTCTGATGGATGTACCGCTTTATTATCATATGGTGGACATTTCCCATCATGGAAACCGCTATGATATGGGTCATGTTCTGGAGAATTGTCTGGCCATGGAGGACGGAGACCATGCAATTACCTATGTGGGTGGCAATGACGGAGCTCCCGGCTGGAGTGAGGAAACCCTTGTGGCAGAATGGTTCCGCCCCATTGCATACGCCCTGATTTTGTTGATGGAAAAGGGCATGCCCTGCGTATTTTATGGGGATTACTATGGAATAGAGTCACAGAACAAACCGGCAGTGGAGGAGCTTCCAAGGCTTTTAAAGCTGCGAAGGGAATATGCCTATGGCTCACAGCGTGATTTTGTTGTGGAAAAGCATCTTGCAGGCTTTGTCAGAACCGGGGACATGGAGCATCCCAATTCCGGACTGGCGGTTGTGGGCTCTGTGGGAGCGGCAGGAAACTGCAAAATGTATATGGGTAAAAGATTTGCAGGCTGTGAATTTGTAGATTATCTGGGTAAGATGAAACAGAAAGTAACCATTGATGCAGAGGGCTATGGCATTTTTGCCACGGCAGATGAAAGTGTCAGTGTATGGATACGCGGGAGCAGAGTGAATGAGTGATCCGATTTTAAATCAAAATCTGAATCAGCAGGAAAAAGAGTGGATGGAGCAGGCCACAGCCCTGGCAGCACACATTATGCAGCTGGCAGCAGACAGCATCATGGTCAATCTCCGCTTTTTGGACTTGGCGGCTTCGGCACTGAAGCCGGAGGCGAGACCGGGACTGATGGGGGCGGCGACGGACCTCTCAAAGCTCTATTATGATCCCATCTGGCTGTTAAAGCATTATAAAAAAGAATCCTCCTATGCATTGAGACTTTATTTACATGTGTTGTTTCACTGTATCTTTTATCACAGCTTTCAGTATGGGAAAATGGATACAGAGCTTTGGGATATCAGTGTGGATCTGGCGGTGGAAAATACAATTCTAGAATTGAATCTCCATGGGTCGGCGCTGGAGAGCGATGACAGGCTGCGCGATGCAATCAAGGACCTCTCAGACGGCATCAACGGCAAAAAGAAAAAAGATGATTACATGGAGAAGGTGGCATGGAATCAGGGGATTGTTAAGCATCATAAAAAGAAAAAACAGATTCCCTTTACGGCAGAGCATATCTACCGCTACCTGAGAGAAGCGGGGCTTCAGCCTGAGGAGCTGTCAGAATATGTGGCACTTTCTCATATGGATGACCATATTTACTGGAATGTGACGGAGGAAATCACCATCGGTGAGGAGCAGTTCAAAAAGATCAGTGAGCGCATCAAGGCAGATTTGAAAAGCTTCTCCAAGGGAAAGACCAATTCCGAGAGTCTGGAAAAGAACCTGGTGGAGGCGACAAAGGAACGCTTTGATTATGGCGATATTCTGAAGAGATTTACAGTCATGGGCGAGGATGTGGCGGTCAACGAGGATGAGTTTGACTATATTTATTATACCTACGGATTGGAGCATTATGGTAATATGCCCCTGATTGAACCACTGGAGTATAAGGACGTAAAGAAAATCCGGGAATTTGTCATAGTACTGGATACATCGGCATCCTGCCGTGGCAAAATCATACAGAGCTTTTTGAAAAAGACCTATGGAATCCTCATGCAGAGTGAGAATTTTTTCTCAAAAATCAATGTGCACATTCTCCAGTGCGATAACGAGGTTCAGTCGGATACCAGGATAACCGGTCAGGAAGAGTTTGAACAGTTTCTGAAGGGCGGAAAGCTACAGGGCTTTGGCTCCACAGATTTCAGACCGGCCTTTGAATACACGGAAAAGATGATAGAAAACGGTGAGTTTGATAACCTGAAGGGCATGATTTATTTTACAGATGGCTTCGGTGTTTATCCGGAGCGTATGCCGGGATTTGACACTATATTTGTCTTTCTGGGAGAGGACGATACCAGGCCGGCACTTCCTGTATGGGCCATTGGAGTTGTCCTTGAGGAAGAGGATATAGAAGAGGACATAGAAGAGAATATAGAAGATATAGAGAAAGAAGAATCGGAAGAAGCAAACTAAAAGAAAGTGAGACAGAGCATGAATATCAGTCAGGCAAAGGATTATATTAAAGATTCCGTTCGATTATATTTAAAGAAGGATGAATATGGAGAATATCGGATTCCGGTGGTAAGACAGAGACCCATTTTCCTTTTGGGAGCACCCGGAATCGGAAAAACAGCGATTATGGAGCAGATTGCATCAGAGCTGGATATAGCTCTGGTCTCCTATTCCATGACCCATCACACCAGACAGTCGGCACTGGGACTTCCGTACATTACCAAAAAGAGCTATGCGGGAGAGGAAGTATCGGTGTCTGAATACACCATGAGTGAAATCATTGCCTCAGTCTATGAATCCATGGAAGAGAGTGGCGCAAAGGAAGGAATCCTGTTTTTAGATGAAATCAACTGTGTTTCTGAGACGCTGGCGCCCTCCATGCTGCAGTTTTTGCAGTATAAAACCTTTGGCCGACATCAGGTACCGGAGGGCTGGGTGATTGTGACAGCAGGAAATCCGCCGGAATATAACAAATCGGTTCGTGAATTTGACGTGGTTACCATGGACCGAATGAAAGTTCTTGAGGTGGAAGCAGATTATGATGCATGGAAGATTTATGCCCGTGAAAGAGGCCTTCACGGAGCTATTATCAGCTTCCTGGAATTGAAAAAAGAATACTTTTATCATATGGAGACAACGGTCTCCGGCAGAAAATACGTAACAGCCCGTGGCTGGGAGGACTTGTCACAGATTCTCTATCTCTATGAGGAGGAAAAGCTGCCGGTGACAGAGACGCTCATCGGACAGTATATCCGAAGCGAAAAGATTATCAAGGAATTCGGAGCATACTACGACCTGTTCCAGAAATATAAAAAGGACTACCATGTGGATGAAATCCTGAGTGGAAAGGCCGGTGAGCTGGCAATTCAGAAGGCTGCCGAGGCACCCTTTGACGAAAGACTGTCTCTGATGGGCATGCTCATTGATAAGGTGCTGTCTGATATTAAAAAGAACATGGAAACAGCAGATTATCTGCAGGAAATTATGGCACCGCTGAAGGATGTAAAGGCAGCAGAGGATACCATGTCCATGCTGGATATTCAGATAGAAGCCAGAAAGAAGCTTTTGCACAATCAGGCTAAGGCCGGTAATCTCTCAGACAGAGACAAGAGAAAACAGAAGCGCATCATCCGTTTCATGGAGGAAGCCAAAAAGCAGGCGGTAACAGAACAGAAAACAGGAAAGGATGAAGCATTTGCAATTCTGAAACAGAATTTTGATCAGGCAGTTGCCAAAATGAAAAAGGAGACAGCACTCTGCTCCGGAAGGCTGGAGGCTGTATTTGCATTTTGCGAGGAGGCCTTTGCCCAGGGAAATGAGATGCTGATTCTGGTGACAGAGCTCACGGTCAATAAGGATTCGGCCCGCTTTATTGCCACCTTCGGCTGCAAGGCTTACCAGGAGCACAATGCACAGATGCTGTTGTCTGAGAGAAGTGGACAGCTGGCAGAAAAAATAAAGGAATTGAATATTTAGAATAAATGGGAAATGCATGAATATTAAAGAAACAGCATGGAATCATGGAACAATTTCATATGAGGAGCTGGAGGATGGAACAGCTGCTATTCTGGGCTATCGTGGCACGGACGGAACGCTGAACCTGCCGGAGCAGATTGATGGAAGGACAGTGACTGCCATAGGAAAAAAAGCTTTTTTGAGCATGCGTGGCATTACCGGTATTAAGCTTCCGCAGACGGTCACGCATGTGGATGACTGGGCCTTTGCCCACTGCACCGACCTGGAGGAAGTAACGCTTCCCATGGGAAAGCTGGAGCTTGGAAAAGCACTGTTTATGGAATGTGACAAGCTTAAAAGTATTACACTTCTTCCAAAGGACGGAAAGCCGGCAGAGGGGTATGGAACATTGTTGGCTGCCACAACCTCTATTCTGGATGCGGCGTATCTGTTTCAAACGGAGACCATCGATGACCCGGAATGGCTGTCCATGTGGGATGCGAGAATGCTGAGCATTCTTCATACGGACGACATGGAGGGATATACCAATCTGCTTTTATGCGGAGAGGAGGACTATGGAAGCGACGAGACCGATTTGGAGCATTTTCTCTCAGAGAAGAGAAAACGCAAGGTTCGCCTGGCTTTTCTGCGGCTGCTGTATGACAAGGGACTGACCCCACAGAACAGAGAGGAGCTGACCGATTATCTTTTGGCGCATACCAAGGGCTGTGAAAGTGAGGAAACCTATCTTGTGGTCCGGAATGAGTATGGTGAGGACCAGAAGTACTTTGAACTGTTCGCCGGTCTGGGGTGCCTTACGGAGGACAATCTGGATGCGATTCTGTTGGATCTTTCCGAGGAACATCCGCAGATGAAAGCATATTTTATGAAGTATAAAGAAGAAAAAATGGGCTATGAGGATTTCTTTGAGGGCCTCAGCCTTGATTTATAAAATAAGGGAAGGAGCTTATAAAAATGGATTATAAAGAGGCTTATGCCAAGCTGGAGCAGATTGGACAGACACAGTTGCTTCAATATTATGAGGAACTGGACGAGGACGCAAAAAAAGCGTTACTGGCACAGATTGAGGGAACTGATTTTGCTGTTCTTAACACCTGGAAGCAGGAGGAAAGTACAAAAAGAGGTGTGATTACGCCCATCGACTGCATGCAGCTTCCTGAAATTGAGACTAAAAAGGAGACACTTTCCAAAGCCGGACTGGATGCAATCAAGGCCGGAAGGGTTGGTGCTGTTCTGCTGGCCGGAGGAATGGGAACCCGCCTGGGCTCTGACAATCCAAAGGGTGTATACAATATTGGTGTTACAAGGGAGCTTTATATTTTTGAGTGTCTGATTAACAATCTTATGGAGGTCGTGAAAAAAGCGGGCTGCTTTATTCCTCTTTTTGTAATGACCAGTGACAAAAATCATGAAAAGACTGTTTCATTTATGAAAGAACATCATTACTTTGGATATGATGAAGCCTTTATCTTTTTCTTTAAACAGGAGATGGCGCCTGCCGTAGATTATGAGGGAAAAGTATATCTGGAATCAAAAGGAAAAATTGCGACCTCTCCAAACGGAAATGGCGGCTGGTTTATTTCCCTGGCAAGAAATGGACTTCTTGATAAAATTCACGAAATGGGTGTGGAATGGCTGAACATTTTTGCAGTGGATAACGTGCTGCAGAAGATTGCGGATCCTGTCTTTGTGGGTGCTGTTTTGGAAGCAAATGCCGAGGTTGGAGCAAAGGTAGTAAAAAAGGCAGATCCAAAGGAGAAGGTTGGTGCCATGTGTAAGGAGGACGGCAGACCTTCCATTGTAGAGTACTATGAGCTTACAGACGAGATGGCAAATGAGAAAAATGAAAAGGGTGAATACAAGTACAATTTTGGTGTGATTTTAAATTATCTCTTTTCAGTTTCCGCTTTAGAGCGTATCATGTCACATAAGCTGACACTTCACCGTGTGGAGAAAAAGATTAACTATTTAAATAAAGCAGGCTGTGAAATCAAGGCAGAGGAACCAAACGGCTACAAGTTTGAACAACTGGTTCTGGATATGATTCATGAGCTTGACAGCTGCCTGCCATTTGAGGTAGTCAGAGAGCATGAATTTGCACCAATTAAAAATAAGACCGGTGTGGACAGTGTGGAAAGTGCAAGAAAGCTGTTGGAAGAAAATGGCGTAACCCTGTAAGAATAGTTATGCTTCAATGATTTTCAGAGAAAAATTTTTTATATGAGGAAAGAGAGGACATAAGATGTCAATTTTAGTAACAGGCGGAACCGGATTTATCGGCAGCCATACAGTTTTGGAATTATTAAATGCAGGTTATGAGGTAGTGGTTATGGATAACCTGGTTAATTCCAGCAAGGAATCTTTAAAGAGAGTGGAACAGATTACCGGAAAGAAAGCAACCTTTTATGAAGCGGATATGTTGGATAAGGATGCATTAGAAGAGATTTTCACAAAAGAGAATATTGACAGTGTCATTCATTTCGCCGGCTTAAAGGCTGTCGGAGAAAGCGTATCAAAGCCCTGGGAGTATTATTACAATAATATCACCGGTTCTCTTGTATTATTTGATGTGATGAGAAAGCATAATGTAAAGAACATTGTTTTCTCTTCTTCCGCAACTGTCTATGGAAAACCGGATGTAGTTCCGGTTAATGAGACCTGCAAAAAGGGCGAGGTAACGAACCCTTACGGTCAGACAAAAGTGATGTTAGAGCAGATTTTAACAGATATTCAGAAGGCTGATCCAACCTGGAATGTGATCCTGCTCCGTTACTTCAATCCAATCGGTGCCCATAAGAGTGGTCTGATCGGAGAAAATCCTAATGGAGTTCCAAATAACCTGATGCCATATATTACCCAGGTGGCTGTAGGAAAACTGAAATGTCTGGGAGTCTTCGGAGATGATTATGATACACCGGATGGAACCGGTGTGCGTGACTATATCCACGTATGTGACCTTGCAATAGGCCATGTAAAGGCTATCGAGAAGCTTGCACAGAATCCGGGCTTAAAGATTTACAATCTGGGAACCGGCGTAGGCTACAGCGTACTGGATATTGTTAAGAATTTTGAAAAGGCAACAGGAATTACCATTCCTTACGAAATCAAGCCAAGAAGAGCTGGCGATATTGATACCAACTATGCAGATGCATCTCTGGCAAAGAAGGAGCTTGGCTGGGAAGCAAAATACGGCATTCTGGAAATGTGCGAGGATTCCTGGAGATGGCAGAAGAATAATCCCAATGGGTTTGAAGCGTAGTAAGCTGCGCAGCAGTTGTTGAGTAAAATTGCTGCAGAAAGCAATAATTGAATAGTAAATAAGAGAACAGCTGTTGTTTTTCGTGAAGAACAGCAGCTTTTTTTAAAAAGAAAAAGGCATTTCGACTATAGATTTTTGTATAAGTAAGCTGAAAAATTATAAAATAAAAATAAACGTTGTTTGTTTTTTAGTTGAAATTTATTCTTCCTTATGATAAACTATCCTCATAAAAGC
This sequence comes from uncultured Lachnospiraceae bacterium, assembly GCA_964619485.1. Lineage (GTDB taxonomy): Bacteria > Bacillota > Clostridia > Lachnospirales > Lachnospiraceae > UBA2882. The sequence continues at coordinate 15,939 of CAZUCI010000035.1, read as the reverse complement.
ATCGGTTCAATATCAATTGAATTATTTACTATTGGAAGCTGTCAAAAGACTTCCTGTCACGTGGTTTTCTCCACAATGTAATCCATGCTTAATACAACAGAACAGGCAGGGATTTCAATGTGGATGCAGGCCCCCACATCCCCTGTTTATGCAATTATTTCTACGAAAGGGGAAGAATTTGGGAACAAAAGACATGACAGAACGTTACCTGGAAAGCTACAATGACGTGTTCGCTGATATTGTGAACGTGCTGCTTTTTGCAGGTGAGAAGAAAGTGAAACCGGAGGAGCTTGCATCCGATGGGACAAGAACAATTTATAAGGCAGAAGGAAACTTACATGAGCAGGACCGGGATATAGCAAAGTACTGGGCTCATGGAAAAACAACATTTTGCCTCCTGGGGTTTGAGAATCAGACCAAAGTGGAAAGGAACATGCCACTTCGTGTAATAGGATATGATGGAGCCGCCTACCGTGCACAGTTAAATGAAAAGAGAAGGAAATATCCTGTGGTTTCTCTAATCCTGTATTTTGGAACAGAGAGAAGATGGGGCGGACCAAAGACATTAAAGAAGTGTCTCAGGATTCCATCTGAATTGGAGCCATATGTCAATGATTACAGAATACAGGTTTTTAACATAGCATTTCTGACGGATGAGCAGGTGGCAATGTTTGAAAGTGACTTTAGAATTGTGGCTGATTATTTTGTACAGGTGCGAAAGAATAAGGAATACATCCCCAGCAAAGAGACGATAAAGCATGTAGATGCCGTACTGAAGCTGATGTCAGTATTGACCAATGATTATCGCTTTGAGGAAATCTTACATGAAGAGAGAGAGGTAAAGACTATGAGTGAAGTGCTAGATAAGGTGGAAAAACGCGGAGAAAGGCGCGGAGAAGAGCGTGGAGAAAAGCGTGGAATGGAGGAAGGAATAAAGCAGGGAATAGAGTATGGCGAAAGAGCCAAGCTGCTGCAGCTGGTGGAGAAAAAACTAAAAAAGGGCCAGTCAATTGAGCAGATTGCAGATGCACTGGAAGAAACACCGGAATATATCAGAGAATTGATGAAAAAGATTGTGTGAAGTAATCAGACCAGTCCGAATGACATCTTGAAAGCAAGATAAACTTTATATCGATGTGAACAGGTCCATGCATTTGTAGAGATACAGATGCATGGACTTTTCCTACTTATTTACAATAAAAAATTTGAATTATTAGGAGAAATGGAGTTGATAATACTATTGGAAGTGGATATAATAGAATCGTAAGGAAAGTAAGGAATGCATTACCTTTGAAAGGAGGTTACGATATGGAATTAGCAAAAGTTACTTCGAAAGGTCAGGTTACAATTCCAGTTGAAATCAGAAAAAAACTCGGAATCAAAAATGGTGATAAAATTTTATTTGTGGAAGATAGTGGTCGTATTTATGTTATGAATTCTTCAATGGATGCATTAAGAGAAGCACAGGCAGCATTTGCTGGAGAAGCAGAAAGAGTAGGACTTAAAAATGATGATGATGTCATGGATATGATTAAAGAACTACGTCAGGAAAGTAAGGTGAAATAATGCGAATAATGCTTGATACAAACGTGCTGATTTCAGCATTATTATTTCCTGGACAGAGAATGAATGCCATGATGGAAATGATTATAATGAGTCATGATTTGGTTTTATCATCTTATGTAGTAGAAGAATTGAAAATGGTTGTACAGAGGAAATTTCCTAAGAAGGAATCGGTGGTTGAAAAAATGCTCTTTATGATGCGTTATGAGTATGTGTACACACCAACCGAAATGGAAGAATCCTTATTTGAAATAAGAGATGTGAAAGATTATCCAGTGTTGTACACTGCAATCATTGAGGATATTGATATCTTAATTACAGGCGATAAAGATTTTTCTGATATTGATGTTGAGAAGCCAGAGATTATGACACCATCAGAATTTATGGAAAGGTATTTATAGCCGATGCAATACAGTCAATGCCATCAATCAAATCGGCTACAGTTCCCACGTCAACCAGTGCAACGAGTAAATTCTCTTTTGCAGCGATAGGAAGCTCTGATACGAATATATGGAAGCTGACCTTAGAAGATCCTTCTAAAACAGTTACCGTTACATCAGGTAGTTCAGTAACAAAAAGTGGACAGAACTATGGACTAACCGCCTTTGTGGAACGCCTTTACAAAAACATTCTCGGTAGAACCTATGATGAGGATGGCCTAAACTACTGGTGTGACCGTATTCTGACCGGTACAGATACCATTGACAACGTGTCTACGGTTAGATTCTTCCACTCCACAGAGTTTTCCGATATGAAGAAAAGTTATGGGCTGTAAGGTAATCAGACAGTCTGAGTGGCGGCTTGGAAAGCAGGCTGAGTTTTATATTAATGTGATGAAATGGGTCCATGCGTTTGTAGAGATACAGACGCATGGGCCTTTTTATGCTTTAAACGAAATAATGTTAAACTCGAAAAAAATCAATAAAATTTCGTCATAAAATGTTTTTGCGTCACAAAATATGATATAATAGCAAAAACGATATAGGAGGTGCGATTATGGAAGACAAAAAATATTGGTTGGCGGGAGAAATGAATATCCCGGAGAACAAAAAAGATGAATTAAATGAGTATGTTTTAAAACTGTTATGGAAATGCGGAATTAGAAAGACTGAAAAAATTCAACTTGCAGGAAAAACTTTAACGGTCGTAAAACCTGCTGCGGTTGATGAGGATGGGATTGTTCGGTTTGATTATTCAGTTTTCGAAAAGAAGAAAAGAGAAGTAGGAACATATAATACGAAGACCTGTGAATTGGAGGTCGCGGATCGTGGATATAACGAATATGGATTAGTTATGAATTTAATTATGACATTACAGGAGTCTTATACAAATGGAAACTGCTACTTAATGTATAAGAATAAACCGGTAGAATATATGCGGGGATATATGAGGCTTCTGAAATCAATTTTGGGAGTGACATTTGAGTTAAATTCCAGAGCAAGAGTAAAGGATATGATATTGTTTTTTAGAGATAATGAAGAAGTGAAAATAGATAATCTTTTAGATGGTATTCCAAGGGGATATTTTAATAAGCAGAATTTGCAATTAGGCAGGAGTGCAGCTGACTATTTTGAATATGATGATTTGGAAGAGAAAGATGACAGCTTATTATTTTACGATGTGATTTGCAGAGATGACCAGGACGAATTTTTGGAATTTTGGGATGGAGAAAATTTACATCTATCCAAAGAATTAAAAAATTATCTGGTGGAATGGAAAGAACAATTTGAAAAGACAGATCAGGTGGAAAATTTTGATATGGAGGCATATCTTGCTGAGATTATCTGTGAGTTGGATAAGGATTTGGGCTGCCGATTTGTTGATTCGGCTTTTGTAGAGGACTTTTTAATGCATGGCGATGAAATTGTTTATCAAAAAGCGTTGCTGATGTTTAGAGAAATTATGGAAAAGGATTTGAAATTCTTTCCGGAACTAACAAGGAGGCAGGCTATTGATTGGGTTATAAAGTACAATATTAAAGAAGATGATTTAGTTGTCATGAGCGCATATCAGTCGTTGTTAGTTAATTTTGAGCAGAGAAAGAAAGTGTTAGGTTTTTAGAGGAGAATAGAGCGATGGGTACATTTGGAGAATATACAGGCAGGGGAATAATTCCTGAAGAGAAAAAATCATTGTTTGTAAAACAGATGCTAAAGCTGCTTCATGTTGGTGGAATGATGAAAATAGAAGAAATTAATATGTTTGGACACAAATTCTGGCTTCTTAATCCGGTTGATGGTGCCCAAACAGGGACTGTTCCATTTTGCTATAACTATTTTGAGGATGATTCATGGGAAGGTGCAGAGTTTGATACAATTGGATTGGGCTTATTTTCAGGCAAAATTGGTTACAGTGAATTTAACGATGCTATTATGGCGGCGTATTCTTTATATGAGGTATATGATGAAATGCCGGGGGTTCCGGAAATAGACAGAGACGCCATAAATACAGGACGGTATTTACGGTGGATAAATTGTGTTTTGGGGACAGAATTTTCTTTTGAAAACAGACTGTCCAATTTGTGGAATGTAGCAGAAAGATATGTACTTGAAAATGATTATGATGAGTGGGGTATAAATTATAATAAGTTAATGTCCCTTATTCCAGAGCAATATAGATACGCGGTTTGTGGAACAGATTTTTCAGATTTACTTTATATCGTTGAAGGAACAGATTCATTATGTGAAGAGGACGTAAAAGAAGGAAGCTATCCCTATGATGTGTTCACCTGTAAAAAAGTGCTGAAAAAATTTCTGCTGTCTAGTGAGAAAAAAGGCATGAAGCAATTGCAGCAACTTCTGAAAAAGGAATACAGTGCAAGGAAATCAGAAAAAAAGAATGAACTGAAAGAGCTTGCAGAAATGACTTTGTTTTTGCCTGCCAGAGTATTTTTGTACCTGGCAGCAGAGATGAAGGAGGTTGAATTTTGGCCCCTGTGGAAAGATATAAAAGAGGATGTATACAAAGATGAAATAAGAAAACAATATGCAAATCAGGAACTGGAAGCATGGAGAAGGCAGAAACGAAAAGAACCCTTACCACCACTATCTACGGAAAAATTTTTGGGTAATAATAGAAAAGAACTGCAGGATAAAGATCGATTATATTGGTGGGATGGGACACCTGAAGTGGAAATTGATGATGAAACAAATAAATGGTTGGATGAATTATCAAAGAAGCATAAAAAGATTGTTCAGGAAAAAGGTGAAAGCTTAGAAAGTGAAACTTTTTTGAAAGATTATATTACTCTTTTTGCAGATTTGTGCAACAGTGAAATGCGTGTTATACCATTTCAAAGTATGTTCTACGAGTTTATACAAAACTGTAAAGATAAGACTTATCTTGCTGCCATTGAATTATTTAAGGAAATGGCCAGCGTGGAGGAAAAGGATATTGATGTAAAAAAGACAATTAAAAGATATCTAAGCGTATTGGCTAACAGAGACTTGCGAAAGAAATACTTCGATTTCTGATTCGATTTTCTTGCCGGAGTGAAATACTAAGAGACAAAAAAACCGCCCTCCCAATCGTTAGATTTTGGTCTAACTTTTGGGGGTCGGTTCAAACCGGACGGTTTTTTATTTTCTAAAATTCTGACTCTATTTTTATATTACATACTGATACATAAAGATGAAGTGACAGAAGCTTCCGGCCATGATGAACAGATGGAAAATTTCATGGGAACCGAAGTAGGCATGCTTTGAATTGAACACCTTTAATTTCAAAGCGTAGATGATTCCGCCAACGGTGTAGATGATACCGCCTGCCAACAGCCAGCCAAAGGCAGCTGGAGTTAAGTTGTGAACAATGGTGCCCATAGCACTGACACACAGCCAGCCCATGGTAATGTAAAAAATTGAAGAAAACCATTTTGGACAGGTAATCCATAGGGCTTTGACTAATATTCCGATGATGGCAATGCTCCATACGGCAACAAGCAGCTTGATTCCGGCAGCTTTGCCAACTACCAGCAGACATACAGGAGTGTAGGAACCGGCAATCATAACAAAAATCATCATATGGTCAATTTTGCGGAATACCTTGATAATATTGGGTGCAAGATTGATGGAATGATAGGTTGCACTTGCTCCATACAGCAAAATCATCGTACTGATGAATATAAACATGGATATCATGGCAATTGTGCCATACTGGGATGCCTTCATTAACAGCGGAACACCACTTCCCATGGCGGCGACCATTGCTATAAAATGAGTGATGGCACTTCCTGGCTCTCTGATTGATATCTGCATAATAATTCCTCCTTAGACATAAAACACTTTAATAATTCAACATGTAGTAATCAAAACTACGTCCTGTTAATATGATACTACATCATATTATATTTAAAGTCAAATCAATTATTCGGAATTATTAAAAAAATTCAAAACACGTACGATTGTTCAATTAATTTACCTTTTATATAAATATAAGGACCGTACATAAATTTTACAATTGATGTAGAAAATCTACACGGACATGGGCAGAAGAAGAGGGGTTTTGGCCTATAAACATGTATAAAGGAAAAATTCATACCATTTATGTAGAAAAACTACCGGAAAGCCTTGAATTTAGGGGCTTTTTTTACGCTTCTGTTACAAGAGATTTACTTGACGGTTTGCAAAACCGGATGCTAGGATGAGCTTGCAAAACAGAATTCGAATTCATAAATGCGGCAAAACAAAACTTGATATCTACACAATTGAAGGAGAACATTATGAGAAAAAATGCATTAATGCTACTGGGAGTAACAACTGCTTTGGCGGCAATGACAATGATAGGATGTGGCAGTAGCGAGGCAGACACACAGCAGACATCAAATGGAGCAACTGGCGAAGAGATTGTTTATACAACATATGGACAACCTGATGATTGGGCAAATTGGCAGGGCATTTTTGAAGAGTTCTGTGGCCAGAATAACATTACCAGAATCGATACAGATATGTCCAGTGCAGAAGAAATAGAGAAGTTTAACGCTGAGAAGGATAATCCTCAGGCGGACTCAGCTGAAGTGGGAATGATATGGGGACCAGTTGCAGTAGATCAGGGAGTTACAATGGCATATAAAAATGCAAACTGGGATAAAATTCCAGATTGAGCAAAGGACCCTGATGGAAACTGGTTTGGTTTATATGTTGGAGTTCCGGTTTTTCTTGTTAATACGGATTTAGTTGAGAATGTACCACAGAGCTGGGAAGATCTAAAAAAGCCTGAATATAAAAACTCAATTGTTATGAGTAACCCACAGACCTCTGGAACAGGTCAGAACACGGTGCTTGCAGCAGCATACGGTTTGACTGGTGATATTTCAAATGTTGATGCAGCGATTGAGTATTTTAATGAAATAGATAATGCAGGTAATTTCAAGGATATTGATGGAAGTGCTGCAAATATTCAAAAGGGTGAAATACCAATTATGATTTTTTATGATTTTAATGCCTATACACTTCAGCAGAAATTTAAGGATGAAGTAAATCTTGAGTTGGTATTCCCTGAGGAAGGTTCCATTTATGCTCCGGGTGCTTTGATTTTAAATAACTATGCACCTCATGCTGAATATGCTAAGAAATTTGCGGATTTTGTAAGCTCAGATCAGGGACAGCTGCTTTTCGCAGAGGGTGGTGCAAGACCAATTCGTTATGTGGCAGGTAATCTGGAAATTCCAGATGATATTAAAGCCAGCATGCTTCCTGACGATTTCTACGGTAATTGTGCTTCACCTGAAAACTGGAATACAGTTTCACCAGATTTAATCGCACAGAAGTGGGCTGATGGAGTTGTAAATCAATGAGAAGAGGAAATAAGAAAAAAGTATACTTGTATATGATTCCCTATTTTGCTATTTGTATTTTTTCGCTAGTGCTGCCATCGGCAGCACTGGCTGTTAATAGCTTTCACTCCGGACTGGAGTCAATAATCAGAGTATTAACAACAGCCTTTTATATGGAAGGATTGCGAAATAGCTTTTTACTTGCATTATTGACAACTATAGAGGCATCAATAATTGGAGCTGTTATCGCAATAGGCTGGGCAGAAAAGGCTGGCAAAAATGGCTTTTTGATGGCTATTTTAAATTTTGGGGCTAATAATGGTGGCATATCTCTTGCGTTTTCTCTGATCGCAACTCTTGGGACAAATGGCTTTCTTACACTAATTTTTCAACAGATTGGAATTACCATATTGGACGATTTCAAACTGGCATCATTCGCAGGACTTAACATTGTATATATCAGTTTCCTGATTCCCTACATGGCAATCATTTTTCTTCCAACTGCAGCAAATATAAAGCCTGATTGGTGGAAGGTGGCTAAAACTTTGGGAGCAAGCCGATTCCAATATCTTAGAAAGATAGAAGGACCAGTACTACTGCCATCCTTTATTTCCTGTGCGTGTCTTGTGTTTTTGACAGCGCTTGGCACCTATGCAACAGCTCAGGCAATATGTGCTGATCGAATTAAGCTGGTTACAATTCAGATAGGAACGTTGGTTCAAACCTCGGTGTTTAAAAAAGAAGATGCTTATACACTTGCGTTTGTACTAATGATAATAATGTTTTTTGTTGTAATTCTCTATCAAAGATTAAACAGAAAAGCAGGAAGGTGGATGAAGTAGAGTGAGAAGAAAAGTTTCGGAAAACGAAGTAAAAAGCGTTCCAGAGCAAAGAATAATACAGATTGTTGTTACGTTGTTTCTTATTTATTTATTTATTTTTTCCGCTTTTTTCGATGATTCTTTTTTCCATCGCGGGGAAATGGACTAATACTATTTTGCCTGAATGGTGGAGCTTAGATGCTTATGCGACAATTTTTTCAGATGAAGAATTCCTATCTTCTATGGGTCATTCTCTTATAGCAGCAGCTTTTGTGGTGGTAATAGACATTGCAACAGTGGTTATGGCTCTTTTTGCTACAACAGTTACGGGAAACAAAAAAGTTGAGAATATTATGGAAGCATTATCGATTATTCCAGTAGCAATTCCTGGAATTGTAATGTCCCTTGGAACTATTAAGTTTTATGGAGTATTCTGGCCGAAACTTTTGGGAACGCCATTTCTATTGATTATGGCACAGGCAGGATTCAGTCTTCCATTATGTTTTTGGACATTAAAAAATGTTTTTGCAAACAGTGACATCAGACATTTATATGAAGCATCATGCACATTGGGAGTACCTACGGCAAAGTTTATTTTTTATGTATTAGTACCAAGTATCAAGAAGGGTATTTTTTCTGCTGCAGTCATGGCATTTACAGCTTCTTTTAATGATTTTGCATTGGCACAGCTGATTGTTGGAGCCAGATGGCAGACCCTTCCAATCTTACAAAATAAATATATCAAATTGGATGGGCATTTAATGAGTGCAATGGCAATAAGTGGAAATATCATTATATTCCTGCTTTTGATGCTTGCATCTTACTTCAATAACCGAAAAGTGGAGAGAAAAAAATGACGAAAAAACAGGATAAGGAAGAAATCAAGATACAAAATTTGTGTAAAAGTTACGGGAAAACCAAGGTACTTAAAAACATTAATCTGACAATACGAAAAGGAGAATTTTTAAGTCTGTTAGGACCGAGTGGATGTGGAAAAAGTACACTTCTTAAAATTATCGCAGGGTTGGAACAGCTGGATAGTGGGGCTCTTTTGTATAGAGAAAATGATTTTTCAAAAATAGCTGTTCAAAAAAGAAGAATTGGTATGGTTTTTCAGAACTATGCATTATTTCCAAATATGTCCGTATTAGAAAATGTTTGTTTCGGATTGGAATCCCAACAGAGGGTGGGAAAAAAGGAAATAAAGACAAAGGCAATGCACTGGATTGAAAGAGTAGGGCTTGCAGGAATGGAGAATCGATATCCACATGAATTATCCGGAGGGCAGCAGCAGCGTGTGGCCATAGCAAGAGCGATTGCAACAGAACCGGAAATTCTTCTTTTAGATGAGCCGCTGTCAGCGCTGGATGCCATTGTCAGAGCAAATCTCAGAACAGAAATCAGACAGCTTCAATTGGAACTGGGAATTACAACAGTATATGTAACACATGATCAGTCTGAAGCATTGGCAATGAGTGATCGAATTGCAATTATGTATAATGGTGAGCTTTTGGAAGTTGAAACACCAGAAAAGGTTTATTATCAGCCTAAAAATCTGTTTACAGCACAGTTCCTTGGAACGTCCAATCAAATTGAAGGTATTTTGGTTGAGGAAGACCCGCATAAAATATTATTACGCGGAAAAGAAATGCTGACACTTCCAAAATGTGACTTAAAGGTTGTAAAGGGAGACCGGATTGTTGTTTGTACAAAAGCAGATGATTTAAAAATTGAGGATGAAAAAAAGGAAAATACAATAACTGGAGAGATTGTTTTAGAAAGCTTTTTGGGATGTACAGTACAATATAAAATAAAAAGAAAGAATGGTGAACTTCTTCTGGTCAATGTTCCGATTGAGAAAGTGGAGGGACATCGGATGGGCGAGATGGTACATATTCGCATTCCAAAAAAGAGTATGACTTTCTTTAAGGTCGACAATGAAAAAAAGGAAGAAGCTTCATAACGTTGATTGAAAGATATAGCGTCAGATGATGAGAGGGAGAATGATGAAGTATAAAAATGTATTTATCTTCGGAATAGATGGGGCGGGAACTGCTCCATTTCATACGGAATGTCCCAATATTAGAAGAATTCTTGAATGGGGAGGAAAGCTGGAATGTGGTAAAACTGTGTTTCCAAGTATCAGTGCAGAATGCTGGGGAAGTCTTCTTCTGGCGGTTTCACCCAAATTGCACGGATACAATAATGACCTGGTGACGGATACAAAGGCGTATTTGAAATGCCCTTACAAAACCGTGCTGTCGATAATTAAGGAAAAATATCCACAGTGGGAAATTGCATCATTTAGCAGCTGGGAGTCTATTAACATAGGAATCATAGAAGATATTACTGATATTAAAAAAGAAAGCTATCCGGATGAAAAAAATGCAGATAAGTGTGCGGAGTATATTCGTAAATCGGGTAATGGAGCAGTGTTTATGCAATTGGATGACGTTGACCATGCGGGACATGTGAATGGCTTTTGCAGTAGTGCATATTACGAACAGATGAGGCTTACGGACAGCTACATTGGACGAGTGCTGGATGCAATTGAGGATAGTGGAAAACGGGAAAACAGTTTAATTTTTGTTGTTGCAGACCATGGTGGTGGAGGCGGTGATAAGTATAGCCACGGAAGTGAGCATGATTTAGACATGGATATATTTATTTTAGCCTACGATGGAGAAAAGAAAGAAAGTTCGTTTGAGATAAAAAGAATTACGGATATTGTACCACATATTCTGAGATGTCTGGAAATTGAAATGCCTGAGTATATGGAGAATGAGAAAAAAAGAAGTTAGAACAGTAGGAGAAAGGTTAAGAAATGAACAAGGAGACCAGAATATGATTGAGAATCAAACAGAGGGAGATTTGAATGTCAGTGATTATAGAAGAGAATGGCAAAATCAAAATCTCAGTGAAGAGACGTTAGAACTTCTTTGCGAGGATGAAAAGTATTTTATGAAACAGGCACTTTCAACTCCCTGTCTTGATGTAGTAGAAAGCGTGGATGGAATTTTTCTGTTTACTCATGATGGAAAAAAGATTATGGATTTTCATGGGAACAGTGTGCACCAGCTTGGATATAATCACCCTGTTTTATTGAAGGCAATGGCGGATCAGCTTGTGAAGCTGTCTTTTTCTCCAAGAAGGTATGCAAATGCGTCAGCGACTGCTCTGGCAAAAAAATTATGCAGTTATTTTCAGCCGATGGAATATAAAGTGCTGTATACCACAAGCGGAGCAGCATCAAATGAGGTGGCATTGAAAATAGCGCGCAGAGCCACGGGAAAATATAAGGTGATTTCCTTTTGGGATTCCTTTCACGGAGCGAATCTGACAACTATTGCAGCAGGCGGGACGGAACATTTTCGCAGTCAGGTTGGACCATTAGTAGACGGTATCGAGCATATTATGCCATATAATTCGTATCGCTGTGTTATGGGAGAATGTGCAACATGCGGTTTGAAATGCCTGGATTATCTGGAATTTGTATTAAAAAGAGAAACAGATGTCGGAGCAATTCTGATGGAACCTGTTCGATGTACGGACGTGCAAATCCCATCAAAAGAATATTATCAAAGGCTTAGAACAATATGTGATAAGTATGGCGTGCTTCTTATTTTCGATGAAATTCCCACTGCGCTGGGAAGAACTGGAAAAATGTTCACCTTTCAAAATTATGATATTGTGCCGGATATAGTGGTGCTTGGAAAGGGATTAGGTGGTAGCCTGCTCCCGTTTTCAGCTGTAATTGCAAACAGTAAATTAGACGTTTGCGGGGATACTTCGATGGGGCATTATACACATGAGAAGAACCCGGTTGCATCGGCAGTGGCATTGGCAATGATTGATTATATCGAGAATGAAAATTTATTATTACATGTAGAAGAAATCCATGCCTATATGCGTAAAAGAGCATTTGTATTAAAGGAGAAATATCGAATTGTGGGAGATGTGCGGACAATAGGTGCATTGCTTGCAATTGAACTGGTCAGAGATCGAACCAGTAAGGAAAAGGCTTCAGATAAGGCTGAAAAAGTGATGTATGAATGCATGGCAAAGGGATTAAGTTTTAAAGTTTCGCAAGGCAATGTACTGACGTTATCCCCGCCACTAATCATTGGGATGGAGGACTTAAAGAACGCCATGGATATTATAGAAGAAGCTATTCGTGGAATAAGAATCGTATAAATGATTTGGGAGGAGCATAGAGCATGGGGAGTATTGAAATAGAGATCAGAAAGAATTACATGCAATTAAAGCCTGCAGAGCGGAAGGTGGCAGATTTTCTTTTGAATTACGGGGGTGAATTTGCACACCTTACTATCACAGATCTTGCCGCTGGTGCAGGAGTGAGCCAGCCTACAATCATTCGCTTTGCGGAACATATGCAGTTAAAAGGGTTTAAGGATTTAAAGTATGAGCTTATGCAGGATGAAATAAAGGAAACTTTAAACAGCCAAAAGACCAGTCTGTTACATGGATTTCAAATTGGAGCCAATGACAGACTGGAGGACGTGCCGGCAAATGTAATTGTAACAACGGTAAGCATGCTGAAGGATACCCTGAGCAGTATTTCACTAGAGGAATTTACCAGATTGATTTGTGGGATTGTTACTGCAAGATGCGTTTTTGTATTTGGAGTAGAAAACTCTAATTGTGCTGTAAGCGATCTGGTTACAAAGCTTTTGTATTTGGGGATTAATTGTATTACATATGCAGACAGTTATCTTCAAAGCGTTTGTGCCAATAATCTGACGAGAGCTGATTTGGCAATTGGAATCTCATATTCAGGATGCTCTAAAAACACAATTGAGGTGCTGGAAACCGCAAAAAGAGCCGGAGCTGTGACGGCAGCAATTACTAATTTCAGTGGAGCAAAGATAAGTAAGAGTGCAGATATTAATATAGTGGGTACTGGAGAACAGTTCTTATATGGAAACAGTATTTTTTCAAGAACATCACAAATTGCAATTGTTGACATGATTTATACGGGAGTGCTGATCAGCAATTTCAGTAAATTCTCCGCTAATATTGATAGAAGCAGTAAAGTGATTTTTGATAGAGACTATAGAGAAGAGGAAGAAAAACTATGACAAATTATAAATTATTAACACCAGGACCATTGACAACTTCCAAGGGAGTAAAGGATGCAATGCAGTTTGATCATTGTACATGGGATGAAGATTATAAGAAAATTACAAGAAATATCCAGAAAAAATTGTTGGAGATTGCACAGGTATCTGCGGAAGATTATGCAGCGGTTTTAATTCAGGGCAGTGGTACATTTGGAGTGGAATCAGTTCTGACCAGTGTGGTGGGAACCGACGATAAAATTTTAATTGTTTCCAATGGTGCTTACGGCTTCAGGATGGGGGAAATCGCTGAGCATGCAGGTATTTCTTATCGAATGTATGAGGTGGAGGTGAATGAGATTCCATCCGCCACAGATGTGGAAAAAATTTTGGAAATGGATCCGGCGATTACGTACGTTGCCATGGTGCATAGTGAAACTACCTCAGGCATCTTAAACGATATTACGTCTGTTGGTAAGGTTGTGAAAAAACATAATAAAACATTTATTGTGGATGCGATGTCAAGCTTTGGAGGCGTACCAATTGATGTAAAGGAAATTGGTATTGATTTTTTAATCAGCAGCGCAAATAAATGTATTCAGGGAGTGCCTGGCTTTGCTTTTGTAATTGGAAATAAGGAAAAGCTGATTGCCAGTAAAGGTAAGGCGAGAAGCCTGTCTTTAGATTTATATGAGCAATGGAAAACGATGGATAAAGATGGAAAATGGCGTTTTACATCGCCGACGCATGTGGTTTTAGCATTTCAGAAGGCACTGGAGGAGCTGAGAGCTGAGGGTGGTGTGAAAGCAAGATATGAAAGATATCAATCCAATAATAGCTTTTTAAGAGAAAAAATGTCAGAGATGGGATTTGAGACGTATATTTCTGAGCATCAGGGACCCATTATTACAACGTTTCTGTATCCAGAAAACCATACCTTCTCTTTTCAAAAAATGTATGATTATATCAAGGAGAGGGGATATGCAATTTATCCGGGGAAGGTAACGGAGGTTGATACTTTTCGAATAGGAAATATAGGAGAAATTTATCAAGAAGATATGGAAAAAATATGTGATATTATAAAACAATTTTTAGCTGAGGGTGGGGTGTCTGATAAATGAAAATAGAGGCAGTAATCTTTGACTGGGCCGGGACAACGGTTGACTATGGATGCTTTGCACCAGTACAGGCCTTTTTGCAGGCGTTTGAGGCTTGTGGTATCTTTCCTACCATAGATGAGGTACGTGAGCCAATGGGAAAATTGAAAAGGGATCACGTGGAGACTATGATGAATATGGAACGTATTTATCAAAGCTGGATGGATAAATATGGAAAAGAGTTCACACAGGAGGATGTTGATCATATCTATCTGGAAAGCGAGCAGGGGATACTGAATACGTTGTGTGATTATGCGTCAGTCAATCCATTTGTAGTTGAAACAATAGATATTCTAAGAAACTCCGGGATTAAAATCGGTTCAACCACAGGATATACGAAGGAAATGATGCAAAAGCTGTTACCGCTTGCCAAGGCAGGAGGATATTCTCCCGATTACTGGGTCAGTGCAGAGGATGTGGAGCGATTTGGACGTCCATATCCATATATGAATTTTAAAAATATGCAGGAGCTAAGAGTCACATCCGTAAAGAATGTGTTAAAGGTAGGGGATACAAAAGCGGACATAGAAGAAGGAAAGGCAGTAGGAGTTATTGCAGTTGGAATTGTCGAGGGAAGTTCCGAGATGGCATTATCTAAGGCTGAATACGACAACATGACCAGGGAAGAGAAGGAGAAACGATGCAGGGAAGTTGAAGAACGCTTCTTTTCTTATGGAGCGGATCATGTCATATTAAATATGTCAGAATTACCATCACTTATTCATATGTTAGAAAAGTAAATTTCAAAGATAAAATAGCTGTAATTCTGATTTTTTCAAAGCTTCAGCCCACACTTTTATGTTTTGCCGGGCTGAAGCTTTTCTCTTTTGAAATTTGGAATGAGAAGAGTCAAATCAATTATTCGGAATTATTAAAAAAATTCAAAAATAAAAATCAAGACCTAATCCTCTTCAATAACCTGAATCTCCAGATAATCAAAGGGGATTTCCTCTATAAAATTATCCTGCGAAAAACGGGCCTTATCGTGCCTCTTAAATTCCTGAACAGTCTTATCCAGCCAGATAGGCTTCCCCAGGTCAAAGGTATAGCAAATCTCCTCCAGACCCTTGAAAATCTTGTGAGTTCTCGTATCGTCGCTCTCTTCTTCAAAAACAGTATCCTTAATCAAATGGTTTTCATGCCATATTTTTCCCCATAAACGGAACATTTGTTACTCCTTTGCTATATTTATATTAGAATTCGTTGGCACATAGGTGTTATCATGTCCTCTATTGCCTTTGTATTGTGTCTTAGGGAACTTCTATGGCTTCCATGCAGGTGCTTATGTCATGGCCGGTTCTTTCGGACTGTACTTTAGTCCGTTAGAACCGCTGCCAATGACATGCAGTGAGAACGTGCCGGCATGGAAGCCATAGAAGTTCCGCAAATCGCAAATCGCAAACTACAAACCAAAAAGTTCAATTGCAAATAATTATAGCAAACAACGCCCAGACGCACAATGTCCCATTTTGTCGAAAATTCATGTAAAATCTAAAATAAGTGTGAAAAAATTGTTGCTTTTGTACATTTTGAATACGATATGCTATAAT
>CAZUCI010000034.1:0-31646 GCA_964619485.1 uncultured Lachnospiraceae bacterium | reverse complement strand
AATCTTCTTTACAAAGCCATCGTTCTGAAGTGCAGATCTGGAAACGTTCAGTGGCAGATCCGGGCAATCAATCACACCCTTTAAGAGCATCAGGAACTCCGGAATAACCTCCTTGATATTATCTGCGATAAATACCTGGTTATTATATAATTTAATTGTTCCCTCAATGGATTCATATTCCATATTGATTTTAGGAAAATATAAAATACCTTTTAAGTTAAATGGATAATCCATATTCAGATGAATCCAGAACAAAGGCTCCTTGTAATCGTGGAATACCTTGCGGTAAAACTCCAGATATTCTTCCTTTGTACACTCATTTGGATGCTTGGTCCAAAGTGGATGTGTCTCGTTCATCAGCTCAGGACGTCTCTTGATACGAAGCTTCTTCTCAGGGTCTTTTCCCTCTTCCGTAGCCTTTTCCTCAAATTCCTCTACAACCTCATCTGTGTCAAGCTTCTCCTCCGGTTTGATAACCTCGGTCTCTGTTGTATTCAGCTTTCCAACATGAATTTCATAAGGCATGAAAGAACAGTATTTGCGAATGACCTCTTTAGCTTCATACTCATTGCAGAACTTCAGGCAGTCTTCGTTGACAAACAGTGTAATAGTCGTTCCAACCTCTGTCTTGTCGCCTTCCTTCATATCGTACTCTGTGCCACCATCACACTCCCAATGTACAGGCTTGGAGCCCTCTTTATAGGAAAGTGTATCAATGTGCACATCATCTGCTACCATGAATGCAGAATAAAAGCCCAATCCAAAATGGCCAATAATCTGATCTTCATTGGTCTTGTCCTTATACTTGCTGATAAAATCTGTTGCACCGGAAAAAGCGATCTGGTTGATGTACTCTTCCACTTCATCGGCTGTCATTCCAAGACCATTATCTGTAATCGTAATTGTCTTATTTTCAGGACTAACCTCAACTTTTACGCCCGGTTTAAAGTCTGCTGGAAGTGCATATTCTCCCATCATATCCAGTTTCTTTAATTTGGTAATGGCATCACAACCATTGGAGATCAACTCTCTAAAGAAGATGTCGTGGTCTGAATACAGCCATTTCTTGATAATTGGGAAAATATTATCGCTGTTGATTGATAAGTTACCATGTTTCTCTGACATAAAACATCACGTTCCTTTCTTTATTTACAACAGAAGTTTACAACCTAAAAAATAAAAAATCAAGAGAAAATTAGCACTCAGTTTCGCTGAGTGCTAATAATTGTCGTAAACCCTTGATTTTACTGGGTTTTATAAATATTAATTTTTTATAAAGTTCAGGCTTTTACTCTTCTTCGGGGAAATAATCACTGTAAATATCAAAGAAGCTGTTTGTTGTAAGCTCCTCGTCATGAAGAAGTGTTATGGAATTCCAAAGCTTATTGTTCAGCTGTCTGACCTGCTCATTGGTAAAGGTTCCATACACCTCGTTAAATGCTTCCTTTTTCCTCTGAGTAATAATTTTCTCTTTATTGGCATCTGTTTCCTTGCGATCCAGGGTACTGACACATCGAATGATATAATACCCGTTCTCGCCCTCCACCACCGGACTGATTTCCCCCTGTGAAAGATTAAAGGCACACTCCTCCACTGCTGTTTCCACATTTCCCTTTCCAAAGGAATGTGTCACTGTCTTATCATCACTGTAAGCTGAGGCCAGAGAATTAAAATCTTCACCTGCATCCAGCCTTGTTTTAATCTCATTGATTAAAGAAAGCACTGTGGCATTATCCTCTGCTTTTTTCAGATAAATCCAATCCACCGTTACACTTCTCGCTTCATCATCACTGATTTCAGGATTAATATCTCTGATAATATAAGCATAGACCTTGTGTGCAACCAGATATTCCTGATAAAGGGAGATAACATTTTCCTCAGACAGCTCCAGTAATGCTTTCTCCTTATCATTTAAAGAGGCATAATATTCATCAGCTGCCTGTTTAACCTTGTTCTGCTCCTGCTCAGTCAGTACGACCTGATAATCGCCCGCAAGCAGATTCATGGTCTTTACCTGGGCAATTCTTGCAAGCGCTGCATTTTTTACACAGTTTTCCATGGTCATCCCATTATTGGAAACTGTCCAAATCTGATTTCCATACACAGACTCATAACGGTTCTGTATGTTGGTCAGGTAAAGCATATACTCCTTCAGACTGCAGGAGCTCCTGCCAATTCTAAAAACCTCATCTCTGGAAAAACCGGTTGTCAAAACCACCTGCGTCTCTTCCTTTTTATCAGCCTCTTCCACTGGAGCGGCATTATCACCGGAAGCACTTTTTCCTGTACATCCTGTAAACGCAAACAATAAGCAGACTATCAGCCCGCTTATTGTCATATATCTTTTTACCCTGTTCCTTTGTATTGTACACTTCAAAATGGGAAATCTCAAATTACCTTACTCCTATTTCTCAAGAACTTTCAGGATGCTTCTTGCCACACTGATACCGTTGGCTGATGCCTGCTGCAAGCCTCTTGTTACACCTGCGCCATCACCGATTGCACGAAGACCGGCAATACTTGTTTCAAAATCACGATTGACAATTACTCTGTTACTGTAGAATTTTACCTCTACACCATATAACAAAGTTTCATCTGCTGCAATACCTGGAGTGATTTTATCCAGTGCTTCCAGCATTTCTTCTATATCTACCATAATTCGATGTGGAAATACAAGCGAAAGATCGCCTGGCACGGCATCCTTTAAGGTTGGCATCAGATTATTTCTGCAAAGACGCTCCTCAGTCGTACGTCTTCCTCTTCTGAAATCGCCAAAGGTCTGCACCAGAATTCTTCCACCACAGAGCATATTGGAAAGCTGTGCAATCTGCTTACCATACTCAATTGGGGTCTTAAATGGCTTTGTGAAATTCTTGGAAACAAGAATTGCAAAATTTGTATTGTTTGTCTTGTGATCTGCTGCCTTATATGCGTGTCCGTTGACAACAGCAAGCCCATTCTCATAATATTCCGTAGCTACCTCACCGGACGGATTGGTACAGAAGGTTCTGACCTTATCATCAAAGGTTGGCGTGTGGTAAATCAGCT
The DNA here is from genome assembly GCA_964619485.1 of uncultured Lachnospiraceae bacterium. Classification (GTDB taxonomy): domain Bacteria; phylum Bacillota; class Clostridia; order Lachnospirales; family Lachnospiraceae; genus UBA2882. The sequence goes on along the minus strand of CAZUCI010000034.1, from coordinate 28,598 downwards.
TTGCTTCATAAAGGTTTTCATTTAAGAACTGCATTACCTCATCACGTACCTCAACACGAACGCCAATATCAACCGTTCCCGGAGTCGTCTCTATTCCAATCTCTTCACATTTATCCTTAAACCAGTCAGCGCCCTCACGTCCCACTGCAGAAACAATTTCTCTGGCAGTGAAAGTATCACCCTTATCTGTCTTAACACCGGTTGCTTTACCATCCTCTACAAGAATCTGTTCCACCATGGTATTAAATAAAAGTGTCACACCACAATCCTCTAAATGCTGCTGCAGCTTTCCATAAATCTTGTAGCCTTCCTCTGTTCCAAGATGACGAATTGGACACTCTACCAGCTTCAGGTTTGCATTAATCGCCTTTTTACGGATTTCCCGAATTTCTTTTTCTTTATCCATACCATATACATTGGTATCTGCGCCAAATTTCAAATAGATGCTGTCTGACTCATGAATCAGCCCAATGGTCTCATCATAGCCTAAAATTGCAGGAAGATTACCTCCCACATCTGGGGAAAGTGAAAGCTTTCCATCGGAAAATGCGCCCGCTCCGGCAAAGCCTGTTGTAATAGAACATGGTTTACACCCAACACACTGCTTTGTCACACGCTTTGGACAATTTCTCTTTTCTATGCTTCTTCCCTTTTCAATCATTAACACCTTTAAATCCGGTGCCTTTTCCATTAACTCATAGGCACAGAAAATACCTCCGGGGCCTGCACCAATAATAATCACATCAAATTCCTTGTTCATTGAATCATACCTCCTAAACCATACTTTGCTTACCAAATACCCGTTTCGTTTATATCAGCAAAATCATGCTCCAAAATAAGCATTGCAATTCAACAAAAATAACCAGCGGCATGATAGCTACTGGTTACTTAGCAGAGGAAGAGGGGATCGAACCCCCGTTAACGGTTTTGGAGACCGCCGCACTACCGCTGTACTATTCCTCTATGTCTTGTGCATTTTACTTTTACAACCGACGAATTGAATTATATCATAGCAACTTAATGAATGCAAGCAAAAAAAAGTTTTTTCAACAATTTTCTATTTACTGATTTTAATTTAAAGAAACAGGTACGCAAATATCATATATGCGTCACTGGCAGCATTCTTGTCCACAACAAATAGGCTGAGAGCAAAGCTCTCAGCCTACCAGTTTGTGTAAAAGGGGAATTCTTCCGGAATTGCTAATTAGCAAGTTTAACTTCCGTTAAACTAATGTTATTGTATATCCTTTTTCTACATAAATCTACAATTATATTGCATTTTTTTAAAATTATATTGCTCTAGATACCTCGATTATGCTCCGAATAGGAACTATTTTGATTCCTTTCAAATCCTCCACCTGTTTCAGGTTGGAATAAGGCAGCATACAGATTTGATATCCAAGTTTTTTGGCTTCCAGGACACGCTGCTTTGCCATGGAAACCCCACGTACCTCGCCACTTAATCCAACCTCACCAAACGCAATTAATTCATCTGGCAGCGGCTGATTCTTATAGCTGGAATACAATGCCAGTACCATGGCCAGATCAGCTGCAGGTTCGACAATTTTCATTCCCCCTGCAATGTTCACATAGGCATCTTCTCTTCCAAAGGGCATATGAAGACTCTTCTCCATAACGGCAATCAGTAAATTTAATCGGTTAAAGTCACAGCCTACCGTCTGTCTCCTTGGAAGATTGAAGTTGGAGTCACACACCAGTGCCTGAACCTCGATAAGCATTGGCCTTGTTCCTTCCATACAGCATGCAACCACAGAGCCGCTGGCTCCCACCGGCTTTCCACTGATTAAATACTCGGAAGGATTGATGACCTCCCTCAGTCCTGACTCACACATTTCAAAAACACCAATTTCATTGGTGGAACCAAAACGGTTTTTAACTCCCCTGAGAATACGGAACAAATCCTGTCTGTCACCTTCAAAATAAAGCACGGTATCCACCATATGCTCCAGTACTCTCGGGCCTGCCACATTTCCCTCTTTGGTCACATGGCCAACAATCAGAACTGCGACATTCTGCCCCTTTGCAATTTGCAAAAGCACTGCTGTGGATTCCCTCACCTGTGAAACACTGCCCGGTGCTGCAGAAACCTCTTCGTTATACATTGTCTGAATGGAGTCGATAACCACAATCTGTGGTTCATCCCTGGTAATCACGTCAGAAATCGTTCCCAGGTTTACCTCCGTAAGCAGCCTGAATTTGTCAGAAAATTTACCGATTCTGTCTGCTCTCATTTTAATTTGTGAAAGGGACTCTTCCCCTGAAATATAAATTACACTTTTGCCTGCGTCGGTTAAGGATTTACAAACCTGTAAAAGTAAAGTGGATTTCCCAATACCGGGATCTCCACCTACTAATGTAAGGGAGCCGGGGACGATACCGCCACCCAGCACCCTGTCAAATTCTTCTATTCCGGTTGCAAAACGTTCCTCTGACTCTCCCGTAATTTCAGAAAGGCGAACCGGTACAGCCTGTTTACGCTTTTCACTGCCCGTCCTTCCTGCGACACTGTTGCTGCCTGTCTGTTTTGTTGCAACACGCTCTTCTACAAAGGAATTCCAGCTGTGACATGCAGGACACTGCCCCATCCACTTGGAAGACTCATAACCGCACTCCTGACAAAAGAAGGCACTGCCCACTTTTGTTTTTGCCATTCTATGCCTCTACCACCTTTACTGCTACTTCACCCATATCAGCCAATTCAACACTGATACTCAGCTTTCCGCCCAAACCTGTGGACATTTTTCCAGCACTTTCACCTCCGACAAACACTTCATACTGTGTATCGTCCTTCATGCCTAAGATAATCTGTGCATCCTCTGCACCTTCTACTACAAATGACATTCCATTAGCTGTCTCTTCCAGATGATTCACACTGGTTCCAGGAACAGATTCATATAAAAACATCCCGTTCTTCTCCAGCTTGGTCATTGTCTGAAATGTTTTTACCTTATAAAGATCTCCTGTGTGTGGAAAATCCTCCACCTTTGCCTTTGCTGCAAGTGTATGATTTCCAAAGCTGATGGAACCATCTTCCTCTGAACGGATCAACTGTTCTACTACTGCCATTCTAATGTCCTCCTACTCGTATAATTGATTGCTGCTGATATGTAGCTGCCTCCTGTATTTGCAGGACGGCAGTTTTGCTCCGGACTATCCGGAAGATTCACGTACCTGATCTGTAACCTAAGTATACCTTATTTTTAACCTTGGGTAAACTATTTCTTTTTGGTAAATACTACTTTTTTGTCTCTGACACCGGCACTCACTCTGTCTCCTGCCTTTACCTTTCCGGCAAGGATTTCCTCTGCCAGAGCATCCTCCACCTCCGTCTGAATGGCACGTTTCAAAGGTCTTGCACCCATTTTAAGATCCGAAAACTGCTCCACAATATAGTCCTTGCAGGATGAAGTCAGGGATAACTCAATATCCATCTGTGTCTTACATCTGTCACATAAATTTTTAGACAACAGACTGACAATTTTATGCATATCCTCTTTTGTAAGCTGGTGAAATACCATAATTTCATCAATACGGTTGATAAACTCAGGTTTAAACAGCCGCTTGACCTCCTCCATAACTCCCGCTTTCATCTTTTCATAATTCTGTTTTTCAGAGGTGGAGGCTGCAAAGCCAAGGTTTTTAGGTTCGATAATCCGGGCTGCTCCAGCGTTGGAGGTCATGATCAAAATCGTGTTTTTAAAATTGACCTTTCTGCCCTTGGAATCTGTGATATGACCTTCATCCAGCACCTGAAGTAATATGTTAAATACATCCGGATGTGCCTTTTCGATTTCATCAAAAAGAACAACAGAATAAGGATTACGTCGAATCTTTTCACTTAACTGTCCACCATCATCATGTCCTACATATCCAGGTGGTGATCCAATCATCTTGGCAACAGAATGTGGCTCCATATATTCAGACATATCAACTCTGATCAATGCACCTTCAGATCCAAACATAGCTTCCGCCAGTGCCTTGCTCAGTTCAGTCTTTCCAACACCTGTCGGTCCCAGAAAAAGGAAGGAGCCAATTGGTCTGTTCGGATCGGCTAAGCCGACTCTTCCTCTTCGCATCGCTTTTGAAACAGCTACAACCGCTTCGTTCTGTCCAACCACACGCTTATGGAGAATAGACTCTAATTTCAGCAGGCGCTCACTCTCTTTTTCAGCCAGCTTGCTGACTGGAATTTTCGTCCACATGGATACCACATCCGCAATATCATTTTCATTTACCACAAGACTGCGCTCTGTCAGCTTTTTCTCATGGCGGGTACGGATTCTCTGGTATTTCTTCATGATTTCTTCCTGCTTTTCACGAAGCTCATGCGCCTGTGAAAAAGCAGCAAATTTCAGAGACCGCTCAATCTGCTGATCCAGATGCTTCATTTCCTCCTCCAGCTCCTGACACTGGGGTGGAAGATTCATTCCCTTTAAACGGAGTGCTGCCGCTGCTTCATCAATCAGGTCAATTGCCTTGTCAGGCAGATTACGGTCATTGATATATCTTTTGGACAATTTCACTGCCGCTTCTATCGCTTCCTCAGAAATTGTAACCTGATGATGCTCCTCATATTTATCCTTAATACCATTTAAGATTTCAATTGCTTCGCCCGGGGTGGGTTCTTCCACATTGACCGGCTGAAATCTTCGCTCAAGTGCTGCGTCCTTTGCCAGATATTTTCGATACTCCTCTATGGTTGTTGCACCGATTAACTGAATTTCTCCACGAGCCAGAGACGGCTTTAAAATATTGGAAGCATCGATAGCTCCCTCTGCTCCACCGGCTCCGATAATTGTATGAATTTCATCCAGAAACAGAATGATATTTCCATCCTCGATGACTTCTGCTATTACCTTTTTGATTCTTTCCTCAAATTCGCCACGGTATTTACTGCCCGCTACCATGGCAGAAAGATCCAGGGTCACCACCCGCTTTTTGCTGATTGTTGCAGGAACATTTCCCTGTGCTATACGAAGGGCAAGGCCCTCTGCAATGGCTGTTTTACCAACTCCGGGCTCTCCCAGAAGACATGGATTGTTTTTTGTCCTGCGGCTTAAAATCTGAATGACTCTCCTGATTTCATTCTCACGTCCAATGACAGGGTCCAGCTTTCCTTCTTTGGCAAGCTTTGTCAGATCCCGGCTGAACTGATCCAGTGTTTTGGTCGGGTTCTTTTTCTTTTTGGGATTCAAATCCTCCTTTACCAGATTGGGATCTGCGCCCATGGAGCCTAAAAGATCCGTATAAACCTTTTGCAGATTGACTCCCATTGTGTAAAGAAGACGAACTGCAATATTATCTCCTTCTTTGATAATTGCCAGTAAAATATGCTCTGTGCCTATGGCTGAGGCTCCAAAACGGGCTGCCTGCCGCTCTGCCTCCTCCAGTATTTCCATTGCTCTTGGGGAATAACCGTCTCTCTCCAAAACAGATACTGTTCCCCCCGGTGCAATCAGCTCTTCAATTACATCCAGCACCCTGTCCACTGTCACTTCGTTCGCCAGCAGTACCTTTGCTGCCACTCCGGTTTTCTGCTTTAACAGTCCAAGCAGAATATGTTCTGTTCCTATATAATTTTGTCCCGTTGTCTTAGCCGACCTTTTTGCAAGGGTCAGGGCTGTTTTTGCATTTTCTGTATAGGTCATGGGACCTCCTCCTTGTTTCTATATACAATGCCCCGCCATACAGGCGGAGCACGATATTCTATCAATCATCATCCAGCTTGATAAATTCAAATTCAAAATCATCATCCAGTCCCGTTGCTTCCGGTTCTCTTGACAAATTAATCATTTTGAAATTTGACTTTGCCTGGGTCTTCTGCTCTGACTTTTTCATATTTGCCTCAGGCTCTGCCTGTACAGCCTCAGCCTCAGTCTCAGCTGCTTTCAGCTGTGCAATAATTCTCGCTTCCAAATCATCATCCACAGGAATCTGTGGTTCCTTTTTCTGGACTTTTTTCTTTTCCGCAGCCTTCGTCTGCTGCAATGCCTCCTCCACATTGGGAAGCTCCGAGGTTGCAGCATAATCCTGCTCAATCTCTTCCGCCGCGATTTCCAGATTTTGAACTACATCTGATGTCTCAGCTTCCTCCTCGTCCCCAGACTCATCTCCGCTGTTTTCGTCCTCGTCTTCCTCTTCATCGTCTTCGTCCGTTCCTTTTCTCTTTTTACCGGACAGTCCAAGATCCGATTTCAGCTCGCTGTTCTTAATAGCCATGTTGATAATAACAAAAACAGCAATGACCAGAGCAACACCTAAAATACACATAATTGCGAATCTCTGGTGTGCCACATCCTTGTATTTGAAATAGGACTGATCCAGCTCGTAGGAGGTATCTCTCTCTACATAACGCTGATAGGTCCCCTCAACAATATCATACAGATAGAAGCCCTCTTTACCATCATTATTCATTGCATAAATCAGATAAAATTCCACTTCATTATCCCCGGTATCAGCCGGCGTTGTGTCCGTTGAACTTTCCTCCACAGCTGCGCCTGCTCCGGTCTCATCTGCTGTATCTGTCCCGGAGATATCTGACGCTTTATCATCCTTCACCACCAGTTCGGAATAAATAAAGCAGTCAATAACCTTATCTCCCCATGGCAGGAAGCTGTCCGTGTAGCTGTCCGGTATTTTTATCTGTGCCTGATAACGGACTGGAAAAATAAACTTTCCATCTGTATTTTTTAACTGCAAAAAATCTATAAACTCGTCCTGATCATCATAATAGACACGGAAATCCGCACTGGTTCCATCTCCTGCTGTCAGATAGAGCAGTCTGACATCTCCGGCTGCAAAATAGGCCGACTGAACTGTCACGCCCTTATAATCATAGTCCTCTTCTACAAATCCATCTGGAAGCAGCTCCTGCGGAAAGGTTTTGCAAACCTGAAAGGAAGAAAATATAGTCTCTCCCCCCACCGGTATCTGATCACCATCTACAACCGCCGTCGTTTCGGTGCCTTCTGTATCTGCAGTCGCCCCGGTATCTTCCGTATCCAAAGCTGCCGTTTCTCCACGGTAAATTGTCAGCTGATAAGAACAGGTGGAACCATCTGCGGCCTCCACTGTAACAACTGCATCATTCTTTCCATCCTTTAAGCTCTTAAAACCACCAGCCTCAATAACCTTTGATGTGGAATCAGCCACGCTGCAGGTCACGGAAACAGATTCCACATCAGAATCAACCTGAATGGAATACTTTGTTACTTCCGGTGAAAAATCAGGGGTAATGGTTCCGGGTGTCACATTCAAGGTCTTTAAATATGCAGCTGAGGATGCCGTCGCGGAGGACTCCGCAGACAAATTCGACTGGGCACCGTCTCCGATTTTGACGCTGACACTGTCACCCATCTGGGCACCGTCTTCACTTACCTTTGCTTTCACATCAACAGTAGCCGTCCCATCCTTTTTCGCATTAAAGGTGAGCTTCGCTGATGAAGCATTGATGGTCACAATTCCATTGTCACCTCCGCTATATGTGGAATCACATCCCACCATAGTCAGATAATCCGTATCAAAGGACACTGCAATCTGCGGTTTTTCTGCATCAGCTCCCTGAGAGGTGATGGTTAATGCCACCTTCTCTCCAACGGCAACAGAATCCGAAGAAAAATTCACATCCACCACAGCCGCAGCCTGAATATCTTTTATATTTCCACCAATGACAATTCCCATGGACAGAACCACGGTTGCTGCCATCATAATGCCTCTTTTTAACGCTTTCCTAAACATATGCGTCTCCTCTCTCCTCTGCTAATACTAACAGTATTGCCACTTTCTATCAGAAAATAAAATGGCTTTGGATATACATGTTTATCATACTATCGGCGGAAAAGTCAGTCAACCAAAATGTAGTATTATTATAAAAATTTAATATCCTTGTATAACTACATCTTGTGAAATATTCTGCTGGCAATGCACCATTTTACGCGTAAAAAAAGAAGCCAGGATGTACCTAGCTTCTCTTATAACCTGCAATTTGGAATTTATCCTCATCAACCATTCTCGCAATTTCCTTTCGGCTGATTCCAGTCTCCTCACTGACCGTAGTAATGTTTGCGCCCGGATGTGCATCCACATAATTGCGTACTACTCCATAGTGGTCCAGTTCAATATTTTTGCATTTTTCACATTCGTATTCACCCAGACCACGATACTTAAGTCTGCCTCCGCATCTTGAGCAGCTATATGGCTTCCCTATATCCATTGGCCTTAATAACCCTTTTTCTTCCATTACGCTTCGTCAATTGCCTTTCCGATATCATGGCGCATATACTTGTTTGCAAAAGAAATCCATTCTGTTGCTTCATATGCTTTTTTTCTTGCCTCTTTTAAATCGTTTCCCTTGGCTGTAACACCCAGGACACGGCCTCCGTTTGTCACAAAGCCCTTCTCTGTCATTTTGGTTCCTGCATGGAATACATAATAATCATCTTTTCCTTCAAACTTCTCAAGTCCCGAAATCGGTAACCCCTTTTCATAGGAAACCGGATATCCCTCCGATGCCAGTACCACGCAGACAGCAGCATTATCCTCAAACTGAAGATCAATCTGATCCAGGGAGCCGTCAATACATGCCTCTACCACATCAATGATGTCGTTCTTCATTCTTGGCAGAACAACCTGTGCCTCAGGATCTCCAAATCGTGCATTATACTCTAATACCTTTGGTCCCTTTTCAGTCAACATAAGTCCAAAGAAAATAACACCCTTAAATTCTCTTCCCTCTGCAGCCATCGCATCAACCGTAGCCTGATATACATATTTTTTACAGAAGTCATCTACCTCGTCTGTGTAGAAAGGACTTGGAGAAAAGGTTCCCATTCCTCCGGTATTTAATCCCTGATCTCCATCCTGTGCGCGTTTGTGATCCTGTGCAGAAGACATGATTTTAATGGTTTTTCCATCAACAAAGGACAAAACACTGACTTCTCTTCCTGTCATAAATTCTTCAATAACCATTCTGTTTCCTGCGGAGCCAAACTTTTTGTCTTCCATAATAGATTTCACACCGGCTTTTGCTTCCTCCAGGGTATTGCAGATTAAAACACCCTTTCCAAGAGCAAGACCATCTGCCTTTAATACAATAGGGAGCTCTGCTGTTTCCAAATATTTCAGTGCATCCTCTGCATTGTCAAAATTTTCATAACCGGCAGTTGGAATATTATATTTCTTCATCAAATCCTTGGAGAATGCTTTACTTCCCTCCAGAATTGCCGCATTTTTACGTGGTCCAAATACACGAAGGCCAGCCTTTTCCATCTCATCAACCAACCCACCTACCAGTGGATCATCCATACCGACGATTGTTAAATCAATCGCTTTCTCTTTGGCAAAAGCCACCAGCTTGTCAAATTCCATTGCTAAAATCGGAACACACTCTGCAATTTGTCCGATTCCTGCATTTCCCGGTGCACAATAAATTTTATCTACTTTGCTGCTTTTTGCAACGCTTGTTGCAATTGCATGCTCTCTTCCGCCACTTCCAACGATTAAAACCTTCATAGCTTCCTCCTGTATTGTGTTATGTAAACTACTTTGCTTTTATTTCTATTATGAGCAAACCTTTATTTTTTATTATGAGCAACCCTTTATTTTTCAATAAAGGTTCTTCCCTCGGCTACCTTTACACGACCATTGGCAATCAGGTCAATGGCTTCCGGAAGAATCTTCCATTCCGCCTGCTCCATAATTCTCTGTTGAAGAACCTTTGGTGTATCATCCTCTTCCACCTTAACTGCCTTCTGAAGTATAATCGGTCCGGTATCCGTCCCATCATCTACAAAATGAACGGTTGCCCCTGATAATTTCACACCTCTTGCCAGTGCAGCTGCATGAACCTTCAAGCCATAATAGCCTGTTCCACAAAATGAAGGAATCAGAGATGGATGAATATTGATAATCTTATTTTCATATATTGCAATCATCTGTGCAGGAATCGTTACCAGAAATCCCGCAAGGACAATCAGATCTGGATTTAAATCGCCCACTGCATGTACCAGCGCCTCATTAAATAATTCTCTGCTTTCATAATTCTTAGGAGATACACAGACAGCAGGAATTCCGGCTTTCTTCGCACGCTCCAGCGCAAATGCTCCCGGATTGTTGCTGATTACTCCGACAATTTCTGTATTGGTAATGGTTCCATCTGCCACTCCGTCAATTACAGCCTGTAAATTGGTTCCGCCTCCGGAAACACATACGACTATTTTCAGCATAATGTAACACCCTTTTCTCCAGCCTCCACAGTACCGATCACATATGGTGTCTCCCCTGCTGCCTTCATGGCTTCCATCGTTTTGTCTACATCTGCCGCATCAACTGCAACAACCATTCCGATACCCATGTTGTAAGTGTTGTACATCATTTTTTCTTCAATATTTCCAGTTTTCTGTAACAGCTTAAAGATAGCCGGAACCTCGTAGCTGTCTTTTTTGATTACTGCACAGACACCATCAGGAAGCATACGTGGAATATTCTCATAGAATCCGCCACCAGTTACATGGCTGCAGCCTTTCATGGTAACACCGGCTTCTTTTACGCTCTTCAATGCCTTTACATAAATCTTGGTAGGAGCAATTAAAGCTTCTCCAAGTGTTTTTCCCAATTCATCATAATAGGTGTTTAAGCTCTCTTTGGTCATTTCAAACACACTGCGGACTAAAGAAAATCCATTACTATGTACCCCTGAGCTTGCCATACCAACCAATACATCACCCGGCTTGATATTTGCTCCTGTAATTAAATCCTTTTCATCAACTACACCAACTGCAAAGCCTGCAAGATCATATTCGTCAATCGGATAGAAGCCAGGCATCTCTGCAGTTTCTCCGCCGATTAATGCAGCATTGCTCTGTTTACATCCATCTGCTACACCCTTTACGATATCAGCGATTTTCTCAGGAACATTTTTACCACATGCAATATAGTCTAAGAAGAATAATGGCTCTCCACCTGCACACGCGATGTCATTGACACACATGGCAACACAGTCGATACCAACACTGTCATGTTTATCTAAAAGAAAAGCAAGCTTTAACTTGGTTCCAACACCATCTGTTCCTGAAACAAGGGTAGGCTTTTCCATTCCTTTAAAGGCCTCCATGGAAAATGCACCGGAAAATCCCCCAAGACCACCAAGTACTTCTGGTCGCATTGTCTCTTTTACGTGTTTCTTCATCAGCTCCACTGACTTATATCCTGCTTCAATATCTACTCCCGCTTTTTTGTAATCCATCTTCGTTCTCCTCTTCTTGGCATAAGGCGTCGCCGACGGCGGCGGAGTCCTGATGCCGATCTGTTTTTTATAATTTTTCTATACTATCTATTTTGAATAGTTTTTATATCCAACCTCCTGAAGGTGTGCATCCTTGGCTTCCACCTGCACTTTCAGCTTTGCGGAATATGCTTTCAGCTTCAAAAGCAACTCCTCATTGGATGTTGCCAAAATTTTTGCTGCAAGAAGACCGGCATTTGCGCCTCCGTTAATTGCAACCGTTGCAACAGGAATGCCGGATGGCATCTGAACAATAGAATAAAGGGAATCTCTTCCACCAAGAGATGTGGTATGCATCGGAATGCCAATAACCGGCATTGGGAAAATTGCCGCACACATACCTGGCAGATGTGCTGCCATGCCTGCTCCTGCAATAATCACCTTAAACCCTTTTTCTTCGGCAGTCCTTGCATATTCAAAGAAAATGTCCGGTTCCCTGTGAGCTGAAATAATCTTCATTTCATAGGAAATTCCAAGTTCTTCCAAGATGTCTGCCGCCTTGCTCATGATAGGCATACCAACCTGTGCCATAGCTGTCTCCTCCATTCAGGTAATTTCAATAAGTTCATACACGTCTATAGTGTAAAAGAAATGCAAAATAAATGCAACTATTTTGAAAAAAGTTTCATTGAGTAAAGTCGCTCTTTCCTTAACTTAATCTATTGTTCAAAGGCTTCATTGAGCATTTCACAGCCCGCGAGCACAAAACGTCCATTTTTAATTATCTCGACGCTGCTGCCATCCTCCTTTAAGCCGTACAGACCTCCAAGCTCGTCATAAGGGATTGTTATATCTGTATGACACTGATAGTAAGCGTCCTTTGCCTCATCCCCGCTCTTTCTTTTTAATGAAATTTCATTGTCACGGGCAATAATTTCCTTCCCATCCGGATTGAAGACTGCCACATCCTCCGCATGGGAATAACAGGTATCACCCACTGCAAAATGAGGTCCTGTTTTCTCAGCAATTAAAATGGGAAGCTTCGCTTCAATTCCGTATTTTCTGCCCATACAATATGCCGTAGTGTTCGTTCCGATTGCGAACTCTCCCATGGGCAGAGTATCAAAATGATGCAGAACATGATCCTTGATATATTTCTGATTCTGTTCCTCTTTATCATAATTGGAGCAGCTGTATTCCTGAACCATTCCATCTTTAAAAGTAATCCTCAGATTCTGATACTCCAAATCATTCAAAAACACGCGGCTTACCTGTAGTACTCCATTGGTTCCTTTTAATACCGGTGAGGTGAACACCTCTCCAACCGGAATATTCACATCTGCCACACAGTTCTCAAACTTTGTTTCCTTCTCCGGGCTGCCAAGTTTACATAATTCAATAGTCAGGTCTGTCTGATTGCCGTTCATCCCCTCCACACGGACTTCCTTACAGGTGTCTAAAGCATCAATGATCACCTGCTGAACCCGCTCATACTGCTCATATGGCAGCGTATTTAACTTAATTGTATCCGTCATAATCCCCGCATAATCATTTCCAATTTCCGGAACTGGAAATGCAATAATTGTAAAGCTGCGCTCCTCCCCCGGAATGTAGGTATTGATGATTTTTCCGGAAGAAACTGCATATTCCGAAGCCAGCTTCTGCTGTGCCTTTGAATAGCTGCAGGCCTCCTCTTTATCAGCCGGAAGAAACTGTTTTTCTCCAAAGGTCTCCATCCAGGCCGGTCCTGCATGCCCCTTTGCCAGCTCCCTAAACTTCTCATAGGCACCTGTAAGTACCTCTAATTTGCGGTGCATCATTTTATGGTCCAGAAAAAGTGCATCATCCTCACTGTGGTCATAATAGAACTGTTTATTTGGGCAGGTGCTGTAATACCCGTTGACATTGGTACCTCTTTTATGGAAAATACTGAAGCTTGTACGCATCAGCGTTACCTGCAGTCCCATTTTTTCAAAGTTATCAATAGCTAACCTGATTACGCGCTCAAATCCAATGGGATAAACAATATTTGCCACTTTCTTTTTGGACAGCTCCTTGTTCCCCTTTATAAAACCAATACGGTATCCCTCCGTATAGGTATCTGCCATTTCACGTATGGTTTCCTGTGGCAGGCTCGCCAGATATTCTGCACTTTTAATCTGATTGGCAGAAATGTACTCTCCATACTGGTACAGGTAATCTGTGTTATCCAGATTGCTGTTTCTTACTATCCTGAAGGCAAAATCAAAGGCAGGATCCACCTTTTCTCCCACCCTTTTTTCCATCTGCTCCTCGTAATAATCGCTGACGAACCAGTAAATAATCTGAAAAAGGTTCTCCTTCTTCCTTTGTTCCATACTGTTTTGAGCTGCTTCTCCAATTGCTTCCTCTGTCACCTGTTTCATTTCCTCTGTAAAATCGAGAAACATACAGTATATTTCCACAAACCACTCCATATGAATCAGCAGCTCTTCCTGATTCTTTTCAAAGGCCGCCGGAATAATGCCATACATCTGTGCGTAGACAAAGGAGAGCATCTGCCCCAGCTCTTTCCCAAAGGACTTCACACAGACAGATGGATTGGCGAAACTACTCTCATAATTTGCCCCCAGAATGTCTTCATACAGCGCTTCATTTTCTTCCTTCGTATGTTCAGAGTTTTCAAAGGTTTCAGACAACAGCAAAAGAAAAGAAGCCACTTTTCCAAAGTAGCTTCCAATTGTTCCTTCCAGCTGTGTATCTGCCTTGATTTCCCCTATTCTTTCTACGATCAAGTTCCATCTTTCTTCCATCAGATTCCACTCACTCCTAAATATAATATTGTCCCCACAATCACAATGGTCAGCGTATTCAGCAAAATTCCAAGGTTGGGAAAGAAATAGAACTTATCCTTTTCCGTTCTGGAAATAATACCAATAACTTCGCCCACGATGGAAAACAGCAACGCAAAAAAAGCTGCCGCACCAAGCTTTGGGCTCATCAATCCACCGCTCTCATAGGACAAATAAATAACCAGCATAATCGAGACAAAAGCGACTGCCCCCAGCGTTGCAGAAATTTTGCCCCGCTCAGACTGGCTCTTGTCTGTAAACATATATCCTTTTTTTCGCATAACTGCCTCTCTTAAGCCTCCGGATTCCTTAAAAAAGAACTCTGGATTTGGCAGCCAACAGCTTTGCGCCGCCTATAATCAGCATAACCCCGGCTGCGACTCCTGCAACAATAGACAGAATGCCAATTGTAATATTCATTGCTCCATTTGACTCCATTGTTTTGTATACTTTTTCGTCCATAGTCATGCTCCTTTTCTATTTTACACCATACTGCTCATAATATGCGTCAATTGCTGCCTTGATTGTATCGTCGATATATATCTTTCCGTTGTATGGTCTGTTGTAAAGATGCTCCACCACTTCCTTCATAGTTACAATTGCTGTTGTCTCCATACCATAGGTTTCTGCAATTTCAGTTAGCGCACCCTTCTCCCCTTTTCCTCTTTCGCACCGGTCAACACTGACAACAAGTCCACAGACTGTCACATCTCCCTGAGCTTTAATAATTGGAAGTGTTTCTCCAATGGAGGTTCCGGCTGTTGTAACATCTTCAATTAAAAGGACTTTATCTCCATCTGTGATTGGGCTTCCCAGTAAAATTCCTTTATCTCCATGGTCTTTTACTTCTTTTCTGTTGGAGCAGTACTTAATGTCCTGATTATACAAATCACTGATTGCCATTGTGGTTGCTACCGTAAGGGGAATTCCTTTGTAGGCAGGTCCAAACAATACATCAAAATCAAGTCCAAATTTATCATGGATTGCTTTTGCATAATACTCTCCCAGCTTCTTTAGCTGACCACCGGTCCGGTAAAATCCAGTGTTTACAAAAAATGGTGTTTTCCTGCCGCTCTTGGTTACGAAATCACCAAATTTCAATACGTTACAATCGACCATAAACTCGATAAATTCCTGCTTGTACTGTTCCATTTTATTTTAATCCTCCTATTGTGTGGCTGCAATTTTCGTTTCAATTTTAACATAAGAGTTCTTTTGTTTCAATGAAATACTTTGTGTTTTTATGCTGTTTTTATTACAATGTTTTATGACTGTACACTGATAACTTATGCGTGGGACATGAAATGCTCAGAATTAGCACTTCATGCCCTGCTCCTTCGTCATAGCGGGGCATAAGTATTATAAATGGTTACAATTTTGCCCATTTTACGTTATGTAAACCATATAATATAATCATGTTGGGGCATTTTGACTGCTGCTGACCATTCTATGCCCCGCAGCATATTGCCCTTGGCATGGGGTACAATTTATGGCATGGGGTACAATTTATGGCATGGGATACAGCTTATTGACATGGGAGATACAGCTTATTGACATGGAGGTACGATTTAATTTAATTTTCACATTTTCCTGTCGCACAATTTTAATAAAATAATGGTTTCAAAGCTCCTCAATATTTCCCGCCTGAATCGCCGGAATGTGCTCCTTTATTTTCTCATCCGGCCAGTCCCACCATTTCAGCTCCTGCAGTTTTGCAATCACATCCTCCGAGAATCTCTTTCGAATAGGCTTCGCCGGGATTCCTCCTACTATGGTATATGGCAAAACATCCCTGGTCACTACTGCTCTGGTACCAATAATTGCCCCATCCCCAATGGTAACGCCGGACATAATCACAGCTTCATAGCCAATCCATACATCATTGCCAATAACAATATCGCCCTTGTTATCCCATGCCTCTGTCACCCTTGTCCGATCCAGATCCCATTCTTCAAAAAAGACCGGAAAGGAATAGGTTGCCAGTGAGCCCAGCTTATGATTGCCGCTGGTAAACATGAACTTACTTCCACAGGCAATGGAACAAAATTTTCCAATTTTCAGCTTATCGTGATTAATCGGATAATGATACAGCACATTGTTCTTTTGAAAATCTCTGGGATCATTTACAAAATCATTATAGATGGTATAGTCCCCAACCTCGATATTCGGGTCAGATACCACACTTTTCAAATACACAATCTGGTCATCCCCTGTACGAGGATAAATTTTATGTTCTGTCATAGCCATTTTCATTTCCTCCTTAGCCCTGCCAAAAGCCTATTAAAAACATGTAAAAGATCTGTCCAAAATCTTTCAAAATCCGTCAAATATCTTTCAAAAACTATAGTAAATATTCACCGTTCATTATTCAACAGTATACACTAATTATACTTTATCCGGTAGTTTTCAGGAAAAGAATAAAAACGGATCAGACAATTCAAATAATCATCTGATCCGAAATTTACTTTGTTCAAAATTATCACCTTACTGTTTTCGCTTTGAGACGTTATACAGCATTTATTCTAAGGTGTTATGCAGCATTTGCACTAAAAATTTTACAGTCCATAGCTTTTCTTTAGCGTATCAAACTCCCTGGAACGTAAAAATCCACGCAGTACCTCATCGCGGCTGTGTCCGTCTGCCAGGTATTTTAACCAGTAATCATAGCCCTCCTGGTCATAGGCTCTGTTAAAGAAGGTTGGATATAAAAGTTCCACAAACTCCTCGTCACTTAATTTCATATTGGAGAATTCTTCGGAATGAAAAAATCCAACAGCAGCCACATTGTCGATAGTGTCTGTTCCTGATAAAACACGGTCACACCAGAAGTTCAGGCCGTCCTCATCATAAGTTCTGCCAAGGATATTTTTATAAAGACGCTCCGCAAAAGAAGTCAGTGCAAAATTCTGGTCGCGGGCTTCTTCCTTGCTTCCATCATAAGATATAAGTTCACTATTTTCACATTTTTCCTTGAATTCTCCGGAAAGAGTAAAGCCTCGTAATACAGTGTTACGGTCTGCTCCGCTTTCCAACACGTCCACCCAGTATTTCCTGCCATCCATGTCGGCACCACGTTCTAAAAGCATATTATAGAGCAGATCCACATACTGTTCATTACTTATGCTTCGGGCTGTAAATTCTTCCTTTGACAGGACCCTGGCACCTGCCACTGCTGCTGTTATGGTCTGCTGTGTCAGGGGGTCTGCCAACTCTTTTAGCTCTGAGTCAGAAGGCTTACGTTCCAACGCTTTCTGATACAGCACTGTAACGAACTGCTCTGCCTTTGAGGGCTGCTTTGGCTGTTCTACTGCCTTAATTTCCCATTTAATCGTCTGATCTGCACTTGTTGCTGCAGCAAGATCCCATACAAAGTTACTCTTATCCTTTAAAGAAACCGTGACAGCATAATTTCCCGCATTTATACCGGTGGCATCGCCGGTTACCGTATAAAGGGCATCCTCCGGCACTGTTATCCCATGTTGAAGCTGACCTGTATACAGCAGATTGGTTTCTGCTACAGGAAGTGTTACTTTTACCGGTTTCACATGCAATGTGATATCACGGGTTATGGTTACAACTCCGTTTTGTATTGCATAACCACTCTCACCGGAGTAGTCTGTGGAATCCGCATCCGTTGGCGTATAGACTGCTGCATATGAATTAACTGCTACGGTAGGAGTAATGGAATCATCGCTCCATGCCCAGCCGGAACCAAGAACAATATCTGCAAGTGTGGTATCTTTTTGATAGGTCACAGCATTAAGCCTTGGTACTGTGACAACACCGCTGGATTTAGTTTTCACCGTTTTTGAAAATGCCTTTGAAGCAAAGCTTGTATTGGCAACCGCCTTTTTGCGGGCTGAAATTGTATATTCCGTATTGGCATTAAGTCCTGAGAAAATCGTATTGCCATAAGCCTGATTATTGATGCAGTATTCTACGCCCTCTTCCGGTGAAATTGTTATTTTGTCAATCGTGGCGGTCGCCTCAATGACTGGTGCTGCCGGTCTGGCTGAAACAGTCAGTACTGCAGAACCGCTTGCCGGAATATCATCATTGGCTTTTTTCCGCACATAAAGTGTCAGTGCCTCACTGCCATTGTCCGGAATGATTCCCGTGATGCTTCCACTGCTGATGAAATCACTGCCAAAATCACTCTTGCTGCTGACTTCATAGCCATCTGTAACAGTGATTGTCTCTGCTGCATAATCAATTGCATAGCCCTCACCTGCTATTGGTGCCAATGGTGCCGTATAGACTTCCGTTCCAGTAGAGACTGCTTTAGCATATGCATCACCTGCTGTCACCCTTACAAAAAAGTAAAGCTTTTCCCCAGGATCCAGGTTAATAAAGTTCCTGTCCGTGCTCCAGCTGCTCTCTGCTGTTGGTGCTGTTGTCGTTTCACTCATAGTATAGTACACGGTTCCACCACCATATGGAGCACTGACTTTCTTTAAGGTTACACTGTCTGAGGTTACACTGCTGACCACCGGTGCACTGATACTGCGTGGAACCTTCAAATTATAGATTCCACTTCCGGCTTTGACAAAGCTTCCAGCTCCACCAAGCGTTCCGCTTCCGTCGATTGTACCCTCATTGGTAAGGGTCACTCCTTCCAAAAGAAGAAGCTTCTGCCCTTCTGGAACTGTGACCGTCGTACCTGTAGGAACAGTAACATTCTGTTTCAGCGTTACCTCTCCGTAAACCTGTCCTTCTGTATTCTGTATAATCACACCCTTATTAAGCAGTGGCGTTGAAGCGACTGCTTTATTTCCTGTTCCAATGGCATCTGCACTTCCATTTGCATTCGCACCAACCTTAGCATAGACAAAGGCATCTCCATCGATGGTAATATTCTGTGCCTGGAATCCTTTTCCTCCTCCGATTCCGGCGCCTCCAGAAGCTCCTCCTGTGGCAATCACAGTGCCTCCTGTAATCTCAACCTTAAAATCCGGGTTGGGAACTCCAGTTTCATCGTAATAAGTATAACCACTTCCGATCCCAGCGCCTCCGGCGCTTCCTCCTGTAGCTGTTACAATTCCACCTGTGATTTTAACCGACTGCTCTCCGCCACCAATGCCTGCTCCAGAGTGTGCATCTCCACCGGTGGCTGTCACCTCTCCATTATTGATGGTAATATATGTTCCGTGACCAGTCTTCAATCTGTTTGTTCCCATGTTTGTAGAACTGCCACCGCCAATACCGGCACCACTTGATCCTGCTGTGGCTGTTATTTTGCCGCCATTAATGGTAATGTGACTGGTTGACTGCCAGGCTCCGCCGCCGATACCAGCTGCCCATTTTCCTCCCACTGCTTCAAGAGAGCCTTCTCCTTCAATGGTGAGTGTTCCAATTCGTTTGTTTCCATCAACATCCAATACTTCAGGGTCACTGTCTTTCTTCTGTATGGCAGGACAATTTAAACCACCCTTTAATATATTGGTTCCATCCAAAATCAGATGAACGTCCCCCACAGAATCATTGGCAATCCGAAAAGCACTGGCATAATTCTTTCCACTTGCATCAATGGTAACATTGGAAAAGGTTATATTAGCTGAAACACCGGCTGCTACCGTAAGCACTGCCACGTATGTTTCATCATGAGAATCAGAGGGTTCGCTCGGAGACGTAAGTCCAATGGCATCCCATGTTCCGGAAATGGAATAATCGCCATCTGAATTCAGGATATATCCACCGCTGGCACCGTCACTTTTTAATGCATCCCGACTCGGTGCTATGATGTGCAATCCTCTCCAATCACGCTCATAAGTTTCTTCTACTTCCAAACTGTTTTCCATTGGAGCCATTTCGTTCTCACTGAGCGTTGGAAGCTCAGCTGCCTTTACTTCCATCAAAGAAAGTGGCAGACAGCTCACACATAGAGTCAATGCCATAATCACACTGAAAATCTTTTTCTTTTGCATGCTTTTTCTCCTATATTCTATCGTTTCTCATCCACAATAATTCCTGCCATCTCCCATATTTTGGCAAGCATATCCAGAGATTTCTCTGATGGGAACTCCTTGATGACCTCTTTTGTGTCCTTATTGATGATTTTGACTGCGGAAAGTCCCGTCTCGTCATGATGGACAAAAACTGCCTCTGCATTCACCATCTTTTTGTTCATCTCTCCGACTGCCTTTTCAATTTCTTCATCTGAGGGCATTTTTATCACTTTCTTTTCATCCGGTTTTTCCTGCGTAAATGCTTCGCTCTGAGGGGAAAGTGCAGCCGATGCATCTGCTCCTTCGGCCGCATGAATAGAGCTTTCTATTTGTTGATTCAGTGTACTGCCTGTTGATCCGATTCTCATTTGTTTTCTCTCCTTTTCTCTTTACCTTTTTTCGCTTCGCTCTTTTGCGTATTCATTCTCACTCTTGTAACAAAGCGGTTTTGCTTTTGTATATAGGCAAACTCTGCAATTCCATCATAATGTCTGGCTGCGACAGCAATACTCTGCAGTCCGTAGCCGGATTCGTTTTTCTGACTGACAAAAGCGTTCGCCGGCATAAAAAAAGGTTCTTCCTTTTGCCCTGCTGTTTTATGCTCATACTCCTTTGTCAATTTCACACCTTTACAGCTGTTTTCCACAATCATTGCAAAGGAACCACCAATGATTCCCAGCTTGACTGAAATATTTTTATTGTCTTCAACCTGTTCACAGGCAAAAATGGCATTCTCCAACGTATTTCCAATGATTGTCGACAAATCCACCGATGCAATATCAATTTCTCCCATATTCACTGTGGCATTAACCATGATTCCACGCTCCACCGCCATGGAATAATAATATTGCAGCAGTCCATTCACAATCCTGTTTTTGCAGAAGTTCTTTTTTTCTATCCAGCTCACCTGATCTAAAAGCTGTGTCAGATACTGCTGCATTCCCTCTGTATCTCCAGTCATCGCCATATCGTACAGGAGACGGTAATGATGTCTGGCGTCATGTCTGATATAAGCGGCCTTCTCAACCTCTTTTTGTATGGTCTGATACTGAATCTCCTGAATTTTCTCATTTTTCTCCAGTTCACTCTCCCTCTTACGTCTCACAGATTCACGAAAGATTAAATAATAGAGATTTAAAAGAACCACAGCCGTCAATATGTACAAAGGACAGAAGAAAAGATAAAACGCCTTGTCCGGAAGAGGAACCATAGACGTATAGGAAAATGCAATAAAAAAATAGAAAAGTGTGAGTGCTATAATCATCCTTACCTCAACATTGAGGTTTGAGGGGTCCATCTCCTCCAGATAATCCTTCATGCTGTGTGAAAAAAGGTGCAGCATAATCGGAAAGAATACCACCGTGCTCAGGACATAAATAAGCAGCTGTCTCCAATCATACGCATATTGTGTCCCCTGAGACAAATCTGTCACAAAGGGGCGGATGGAATTGGCAAGCATATACTGCGTAGTCGCATAGAAAACTACCATATTGATGGTCAGCAGTTTTTTTATTCCTCTGTCCTGTACAATCCAGATAAATGCAGATACAAATAAAAGGATTACAATCAGCATATACAAATTGGCGGTAAACGCATCATTTGTACCTCCGGCATGCTTTACCAGGCACAACAGCAGGGGAAAGGCCAGTGCACTGATACCTCCAAATAAGCCAAGAAAAATACGGCATTTTTTCCATCCAATCCGATACCGTTCTTTTCCAAAAGCATAAAAGCATAAGACCATGCAGGGAAAGAGCTGTGTAAAAAAGCCAAAGCTCTGCGACCAAAAAAGTAAAATGTCATTTATCTGCCCCCTTCCATCTGGTCTGAAAGACGATTAAAAATGTAGTTGTTGTAAACCTGGTTTATGTTTCCACGTTCTTTTCTACTTAGTAAAACAACCTGACCATTTTTCAGGCTGCACTTATCACTCTGCATACGCTCAATAAAATCCATTTGTACAACCATGCCCCTTTGTAATAACAGAAAAGAAGCATCCAGCTCAGAAAGCAGCTGGCTGATTGGCGTATAGGTACTGACCTCTCTGCCATCCTTCATGGTAATGACCGTCTCATGATCATTGCTTGTCAGCATTGCAATCTCTCTCTGATAGAGCATTTGCGAGCGTCTGGCACTTGTCACCACCAAAACAGGATTATTCTCGCTTTGTTTCTTTTCCATTCTGGCAAAAACTTCTTTTATCTTTTCTCCGGAAACCGGTTTTACCAGATAATGCACTGCATCCAGCTCGAAGGCCTCTATTGCATGATCTGTACTGGTTGTTGTAAAAACGATTCCTGTATTGGGAGAAATTTTCTGCAGCTCTTTGGCAACCCTTAATCCATGCTCTCCCGGCATATAAATATCGAGAAACACAAGGTCAAAAAAGGGCTTTTCCTTTGCTGCCTCAAGAAATGCCGCTCCCTTTGAAAACAGCTCAACCTTATTTTTCTTCTCCTGACTCTGTATTGCCATAAAGAGTGCTTCCCGTTCTCTCTGCTCATCATCACACACTGCTATTCTCACGATGTCAGCTCCTCCATATCCCGATATTTCACCTAATACATTATATTATAACACCTTTCCCCATGGATTCCCCTGCCACTCACGCTGTTTATTGCTACCACTCACGACGTTTTTACCAGACAATATACTGCTCTGCACAGGAACGCAAAAAAAGACAATACGAATATATTTTCTTCGTATTGCCTCTTTGCACTCATTCTCTATTTTTATCTGTTTATTATGCCAGCGCCTGTGCGATATCCTCTTTCATGGCAAGAACTGCTGCGCGGGATGCGTCTGCGTAATTTTCCGGCGCAAATTTTTCTTTGTAGGCATCCTGCTGATAAGCAGCAATAATGCCTCTGGAAGAATTTACAATGGCACCCAGTCCGTCCCTGTTAAAGAAATGAACCAGATCTTTTCCCTTTCCACCCTGTGCTCCATAGCCAGGAACCAGAATGTATGCCTTTGGCATAATATCTCTTAAAATTTTACCCATTTCCGGATAGGTTGCTCCAACAACGGCACCAACATAGCTGTAGGAATCTCCCATGAGCTCACTGCCCCAGGAATCTACCATTCTTCCAACATGCTCATAAAGAGGCTTTCCATCTATCAGCTGATCCTGGAATTCCCCGCTGCTTGGATTGGAGGTTTTAACCAGAACAAAAATACCCTTCTTCTCCTCCTTACAAACATCCATGAAGGGTCTTACACCGTCAGAACCAAGATATGGATTAACCGTTGCAAAGTCTTCATCAAAGCCATAATACGTTTTGCTTCCCACCTGTACTTTTCCCAAATGTCCGGTTGCGTAAGCACTGGAGGTGGAACCAATATCGCCTCTCTTGATATCTCCGATTACAACCAGTCCCTTTTCCTTACAGTATTTTACCGTTTTATCAAAGGCAATCATTCCTGGAATACCAAACTGCTCATACATGGCAATCTGCGGTTTTACAGC
Organism: uncultured Lachnospiraceae bacterium; assembly: GCA_964619485.1. GTDB lineage: Bacteria > Bacillota > Clostridia > Lachnospirales > Lachnospiraceae > UBA2882. The sequence goes on along the minus strand of CAZUCI010000034.1, from coordinate 5,111 downwards.
CGGAATCAAATCGCAGGTTGCATCTACAATCCCCTTATTAAACTGCCAGATTGCCTCTGCGGCTCCCTCCAGAGTCTCACCGAACTGTGCAAAGGCTGCATCCTTTATCTGCTCCGGTATAAATTTCATCATCGGATCAAGTCCAACTACAATCGGTGCACCTGTCTTCTGAATTTTTTCTACTAATTTGTTGATCATTTTTCTCTTCTCCTCTATCTGTTTTCTTTTATTCTTACTTTTTAAAATTCTATTTTTTCAAAATTCTATCTCGTTTTTAAAAAGATGTATTCTCTCTGTGCTGCTCCATCATCCGGATAGGCTTCCAGATATTTTTCCATCAGACTCTTTGCCTTATCAAAATTGCCGCTGTACTCATAGGCAACAATCTGGTTGAATTTCAGGGTCTGCGTCATGGAAGCATCATTCAGGGCAAGCCCCGTCTCAAAAGCAGTAACCGCCTCATCATAGGCCTGTGCGTGAAGCTTGCTGAGTCCAAGCTGATTATACATATCAGCATGCTCAGGATGATCTGCCAGATATTCTGCATATAAAACTCCTGCATAATTGCTGTCACCAAGCTTTTCATAGGTCTGCCCCAGCATACTGACAATATCAGGATTTCCCTTTTTATCTGCCTGCTTTGCTGTCTCCAGATAATTTCTGGCCTGGTCATAATCCTCCAGATAATAGTGGATTACACCCTGCTCATAATCTGTCAGATTCTTCTCATTCTCCAGCATATCCGTGAGGTACTCTCTTCCCTTGTCCTCGTAACCATTCTCTGCCAGAATTTCGTATACCTTGATGCACGTTGCATGGGAATCCTCCGACAGCTCAATCGCCTTCTCCATATGATACACTGCGCTTTCATAATCGTCCTGCAAAAGCTCCGCTGTCCCAAGCAGATAAAAAGCATCGGAATTTTTATCCTGCATTTTTACAACTGCTTCCAAAAACTTCTCCGCTTCTCCATACTGTGCGCTCTTATAGTAGGCTGTTGCCATGTAATAATTAATATCACACTCCAAATCCCCTGCAAAAATGCCCGCATTATCCAGGGCCTTTTCAAAGGCTGTGACAGCTTCATCATATTGTGCCATTCCCAGATAGGTAATTCCTTCTCCTCTGTAGGAAAGCTCCAAATCCTCCCCGGAGACGATTGCCTGCTCAAAGGATTTCATGGCCTCATTGTAATCAGATGCATCAATCGCCGCAAAACCGGCCTTAATATTGGTACCCTCTTTATGTCCACATCCGGACACTGCCAGTCCCAGCGTAAAGACCAGTGCCACTAATAATAGTTTCTTCTTCATTTTTTATCCCATGCCTATCATTCTCTTTTTGACATTGCTTCATTTATTATAGCAAAAAAAAAAGTTGTTTTAAACAGTTTCGAAAAGGAATTTGTAAAGGAATCTCATCTTTTTGCATTTTGTTTGCTTTTTTATGCAATTGAGTACATTTTTGCTGAATTATGATCGTTTTTGTGTTATGTTAACTCATGTAATAAAACTTATACGGGGGGTAATGACAACATCATTCTGCACACATTTCTATTCTCTTTCTACATATTTTAATCATTTCTATTACACAATCACATTTTCTGTCATTTACCCAAAAGAGCGGTCTCTTTTTTGAGGCCGCCTTTTTGTGGGATTTTACCGTCTCAGCCATTCCAGGAAATTTTGTTTATAGGTTCTCCCCAGCTCCAGCGTTCCCGCCTTTTCCTTTAAGTGAATGACCATGTTAACGGTATCAACAGATTTGATATAATGCCTGTTTACAAGAGTTCCCCTGGTACAAAGGACAAAATTATCATCCAGCTTTTTTACAGTTTCCGCCACCGTATGATATGGTACCGCAAAAATCTCTCTGACAGTTCTGACCTCCATCTCCCGCCTGCGATGTCTGATATAAATGATTTCGCTTTGCTTCAGTGGATAAAACACACAGCCTCTGCGAACAATCAGATAACTGGGTCTTTCCTTCCTTCTTTGATATTTCATGGCTTTCCAGATTATTTTATCCAAGCGCTCTCTGTCATAGGGCTGCTCCAGGCAGGCATAGCAATGAAATTCATGAAACCAGAAATTTTCTTTTTCCTTTGGTCCGCACGTAATAATAATGGGTGTAAAACCATAAATTTCCGTTTCACGAATTCTTTCAACAAAGCGGAAGCCTGGTACTTCGCCGCTTTCTTCCTTCCGGTCAAGAACAGTGTTTACAAAGAACAGCTCTATCTGTTCCTCCATGCTGATACGGTATGCCCTTTTATAATCATCTGAAACATAAATCTGAACATGTTCATTCATACTATGTACGATTCCCGAAAAAAAGTCTGCGATTTCTTTTTCTCTTTCAACAATTAGTACCTTCTTCATGTATGCCCCCCCTGCCTCTGTATCCTTTTACAATCTCCGTATCCTTTTACAATCTCCGTATCCTTTTTACAATATGCCTTATATTCCCCTGATTGGCATATTATATGCAGTAAAAAAAGAGACGCACAACCATTTGTTGTACATCTCTTTCCTTCTACTCTTTTGCCAGATTACAAATCAACTTGACGCAGGTGTCAATCCCCAGCGTCGATGTACTCAGACACAAATCATAGTAATCTGCCACACCAAATTCTGTATCGGTGTAGTAGGAACAGTATTTTTTTCTTTTTTTATCAATGCTTCTGATTTCTTCCAAAATCTTGGCATCTGTGGCGCCTGACATTTTCTCCCTCATGCGTTCCATTCTGAAATATGGATCAGCATGAACAAAAATGTGCAGCCCATTGTCAAATTCCTTTAACACTGTATTCGCATTTCTTCCAACGATTACACAGTTTCCCTTTTCACCAATCTGACGAATGATTTCTCTCTGAGCCTCAAACAGCTTTTCGTTGAGAGGCTTGTTATAGAAATCAAACAGACTCTGTGCAAATCCAAAGTTTGTCGGAACACTCTCATCCCACTTCAGCATGCTTTCCACATCCACATTGGACTCTCTTGCCGCCCGAAGAATAATTGCCTTATCGTAATATTCATAGCCGAGCTCATCTGCGACCGCTCTTCCAATTGTACCGCCACCTGCTCCAAATTCACGGCTGATGGTAATGATTTTCTTCATAACCGCACCTCCTGTGACCAGCTTAACATATAAGTCATTACTTATAAGTCATTCATTATGATACCTGATTTATAAGACCTGATTTATAAAACTTTATTTAAGAAATCGATAGTTCTTGGCTCCTTTGGATGGGAGATTACCTCCTCCGGTGTGCCCTGCTCCACAATATATCCGGCATCCATAAACACAATACGGTCTGCCACTTCTCTTGCAAATCCAATCTCATGGGTAACGACAACCATAGTCATGCCCTCAGCCGCCAGCTCCTGCATAACCGCCAGAACTTCACCAACCATCTCAGGATCCAATGCCGAGGTTGGCTCGTCAAAAAGCATAATATCAGGATTCATGGCAAGTGCTCTCGCAATGGCAACACGCTGCTTCTGTCCACCGGAAAGCTGTGGTGGATAAACCTCAGCCTTTGCATCCATGCCAACTCTTCTTAAGAGCTGCATTCCTTTGTCTCTCGCTTCCTCCTTGGTCATCTTTTTCAGTTCGACCGGAGCAAGCATAATATTTTCCAATACCGTCATATGTGGGAAAAGATTAAAATGCTGAAATACCATCCCGATATTCTCCCGCACCTTATTGATATCCACATGCTTATCTGTCACATCATGTCCATCTACCAAAACTGTTCCATCCGTAACTGTTTCCAACTGATTTAAGCAGCGTAAAAAGGTGGATTTTCCACTTCCGGAGGGGCCCAGCAGTACAACTACCTCTCCCTCAGATATATCGATGCTGATATCCTTTAAAACCTCTAATTTTCCAAAGCTCTTTTGAAGGTTTTCCACATGAACCATTGTTTTTCTAGTTTCCACGTTTCATCCTCCTTTCGATTCTCTTTGCCACTTTACTCAGTGTCACAATGACAATCATATACATAATACCTACAATTGCCCATGTCTGTAAGCTCTTGAAGGTATTTCCACTGATTGTTTTACCCATGTTGGTAAGCTCCGGGAATCCAATAACAGACAGGATAGAGGTATCCTTTAAGGTGATAATGAACTGGTTGATAATGGATGGAATCATGGTGCGGATTGCCTGCGGAAGAACAACCTTTTTCATGCTTTTTCCATATGTAAGGCCAAGGCTTCGACTGGCCTCCATCTGACCCTTATCAACACTTTCAATTCCGGCACGAATAATTTCAGCCATATACGCACCACAGTTCATTGCCAGTGCAATGGTACCTGCCGTAAGTGCTGTCAGTCTAAAATCCTGTACCCCCAGTGCTTTGATTCCGGCTGGAACACCGAAGTAAATAAAATACGCAAGAACAATAAGAGGGACACCTCTGACTGCATCCACGTAAACTGTACCGATACAGTTAAAAACGCGATTCCTGCCCACATTCATCAGTGCAAAAATCATACCGATGATCATCGCGAACACCAATGACAAAAGACACAGTAACAGCGTTTTTCCCAAAGATGCCATCAGCATGGAACCATAGGTCTGTACAATTTGGATCATTTGTTTTCTCCTTCCATTTTTTATATAGGGTTTGGCTTTTATAATGCCCTGAGCAATTGGCAGACAGCACATTATAAACAATAAACAAAACGTGAGGAACCACCGAGATTCCTCACGTTTACATTTCATATCACTTATTATTTCAGATATTTATCAAGGATTTCGTCATATTTTCCGTTTGCTTTGATATTAGCAAGACCGGTATTGAACATATCTAATAATTCCTGATTATTCTCATCCATAATTGCGAATCCGTAAGGAGCTCCTTCACTTTCCATTCCTTCTGGAATTTTCAGTTCAAGTCCGCCTTCTTTGATAGAAGCGGCCATGATTGGAGTATCTTCTACACATGCTGCGGAATTTCCAAGAATAACATCCTGATACATGGTAGGTGAATCTTCAAATACAGTTACGGTAAATCCATACTGATCCTTTAAGCTGTTTGCAAAATCAGCACCTGCGGTACCGTTTTTAACTGCAACGTTTTTCCCTTCCAGATCTTCGAAAGA
>CAZUCI010000033.1:0-31666 GCA_964619485.1 uncultured Lachnospiraceae bacterium | reverse complement strand
TCTGAAATTTTCTTTAGAATCTTTCAGGGTTGCATTGCTGTTTATTTGTCAAGGTGCCCGATTTTCCTGAGAAAATCGATTGTTTTGCCGCATGCTCTTCACACGCGGCTCATTTATAATATCATTTAGGTATATAAATGTCAACAACTTTTTTTAATTTTTTTGGTATTTTTTTGAGTGTACTATTTCTAGTGTTTTCAGTTTCTAAGAGATACCATATATTCCATCCATAAAATCGGAAAGAATATTATTTTCAAAAAGAAATTTCAAAAATTCATTTCCCTGAATTGATTCCATCGCATTCCAGCCAAATAGAATTCCTCCACTCCAGGAGACAATGCAGAAAAATGCTCCCACCATAAGCATGGCAAGGATAAATCCAGCCACACATCCAAGTACTTTATCCAGTCCATGAATAATTGGAAGCTTCGTAAAAATCTTCAAAGTCAAAAACAGCCAGCGAAACAGCAGATATCCCAAAAGGTAGCTCAGCACAATGACGACTACCCTCGCGAGGAGATGCTCGCCTCCAAAAATTGTCCACTTAAATAAGAAAACAAAAAGCCATTCCTTCATACACCATAAGAACAATAAAGAAAGAAGGCTGGCCACAAACGGGACAGCCGTCTTAACAAAACCTTTTCTATATCCACTCCAGGTCATTCCCACTACAACCAGCAGGACAATTATCGACAATGTATTCATCATTTTAATTTAATACTTTCTATTTTATCTTCTCTCACCACCGCAAAGCGGTTAGATTTTGAGGTTGGAATAATACTTCTGATCTTTCCTCCAAGATCTCCGGAATACTTTTCAATTCCGTTTTTGCTCCACATAATTACCTGTGCCGCATTATAAACAACCACCATGTTATCTTCAATCAGAATATCAGAATATTCCATATCAAATTTTTGGGAGAACAGTGAATCACCATTCAGGTCATACAGCTCAAAACGGTAGGGCTCGCTTCCATCCTCATTACGATAAACAATTCCTATATAAGAGCCATAATATACACTCTCTATTTCTCCGTCAAGTTCCACTGCTGTCTTTACATCCGGGATCTGTTTCCCGGAATAATAGATCATCTCTTTTTCACCGATTGCCACTGCGGTGTCATTGCTTAAATAATGCAAAAAAGGTATAACCGACGCATCATAATCATAGCCACTCACAATTTTGTCGGTTGCATTCTGACCCACATCCCCAAAATTGTAAAAAGCAATACTGGAGCTGATTCCGTTTCCTCCTGCTTTTACATAAGAAACCGCGAGCTTCTCATTGTCCGCAGACATGGATGTTGCAAGGGGAAATCCGCTTTTATCCATAGTCGTTTTAATAGAGGCAATTTCGTCTCCCTTCTGACTGTACAGATTTAACCAGGTTACAGATTTATCATCCAGAGTAGCGGTAACAACTCCCTGCGCCGAGACAGTAAGCTTCATTATAATTTTATTTGTCTCAATCTCGGCTGTCAGACCGCTGCCATCCATCACATATATTACACTGCCTTTATAATCTCCCACAACAACATATGCGCCATTGATATCCACAATCGGAGCCTGCATTTCATAGGTTTGATTCCACAGCTGATTTCCCTTCAGGTCATAGGCACTCATACCATCCTGACTATAGCAGAGAATGTTTCCATTATAAGGAAGAAACACACTGTTCTGAGATCCCATGCTGCCCAAATCTCTCACAGATTCATATCCTTCGTAAACGTGATTTTCAACGCTTACCTTAACCACGACTACCATCACAATAATCAAAATAACAGCAAAAGCTATTCTGTAAAATTTTGAAAGCTTATGTTTTACAATTTTCTGCTGAAATGACATCTTTTCTTCCTGCATGGCCAATCTCCTTTTCAGAATAAGGCTATTGTACCATATTTCATTTTTTTATGGAAGAATGATGTTGTATCCATACTGAATCGCATCCTGATTTTCTATATTGTTTCGTTCGCATATCTGTTTTATCATTGTTTCATTTCCATAAAATCTCCTGCTGATTCCAGCCAGCGTATCACCCTTTTGTATGCAATAGCTGGTGGGGATTGTTACCGCCGCCTCTGCCGGTTGAACATTATCCCCTTCTGCCGGCAATTTATCCGTCTCATCTGCCGAATGTTCCTTTCCTTCATCTGCAGAATGTTCCTTTCCTTCATTTGTCGGCTGTTCCATGGTATTCCCGGAAATTCCAGGTGAGGTTCCCGAGAGCGTCTCCGCAAGCGGTATATCTGCGTCCCTTTCCTTCTCCAGCTCTTCAAGCGCAGAGGCGGGATCTGCAATTACGGCTGCCTGTCCGTTTGGCTGATCCAGAGAGGTCTGTAAAGCAGACTTTTGACCTTCTATCTCTTTCGGCTTTTTCACCGGCTCATTTTCAGAGAGTAAATCCGGCTCTTCCATCTGTCTCTCCACCACCTGACTGGAGATTTCATAGAGAACCTTTTCCATATTTTGCATTTTTTCATAATTGTTAAGCATTGTAACTCCTATAACAGTTACAATCAGGAGCATTGCCACACTTGTCCCATAGAGCATTCCCATGGTTTGACGATGATGAAGCTCCTCCTTCTTTTCTGCAACTATTCCCCTGAATTTCTTTGCTGCCCGATCTACCTCAGGTTTTATCTCTTCCGGTTCATCCTGCTTTATCGTAATCATATAATTTTGCATTGCTTCATTTTTTTCATAATAAACAAAATACCCCGGCTGCTTGATAAAAGCATCCTTTTGGAAAAGATAGATTTTCTCCTGCCTTTCGCCCACAGAATATTCCATATACAGATTTTGTTCCTGGCGAAAGCAGTTCTGCTGTATTTTCAGCACTCTGTCACCGATAAAATCCGCCAGGTCATAGCGAATATAAATCCATCCCAGGACAACCAGATCTTTAAAGTAATACCCTGCCTTTTCATTTATTTCTTTCCATGCGCTTTCTCCCAGCAATTCCTCGTCCTGGGCTTCCGCAAGTATGGCACCATTTACAAAATAGCAGGAAAGTTCTCCCTCCGTCTGCCGGGTTCCATATAGAACCATTGCTTTTGGCCGATCATCTCTGGTCGATATCTGTTTCATAAATGTTGTAATGTAGTCCTCCATATAGATTCTTACATTTCCACGAACCTCCCCCATCTGACGGACATTTTTGGGAATTTCTCTTTTCCGTTCGTTTTCAGTTCCCTCTTTTACAATTTCAATCACAAAAATACCCTCTTTCCTGCTTTGTTAAAACATATATATCACAGCAGTCCGGGGGGATTTTATCAAATTATGTCACGGCTCCTCAGGTTCCATTCGACCATTTTGCACATAAAAAAAGGCCATTCGAATGAAATGGTCTTTTTTTAAATGAATCATCCTTTTTATTTTGTCCTATTATAACAGGAAATGTCTAAAACCCAAGAACAGTTTATTCCGTATAATCTTTCTTAATCAGCTTGATGATACTGGAAACAGAAATAAACAATCCCAGAACTCCAAAAAGAGCGGCCGCAATATATAGCGGAATACGGTTTCCCAGTGTATCATTGATATTTTTAATAATAGAATACCCATAATAAACAACGATTGCACCTATAACCGTACGAAGGTATAGACCATTTCTGGTAGAGGAAAGGGAAGCGGCTCTCTTTTTTGGTTCCTCTGATACCACATCATTTTCTCCGGTTTCCTGCTCCAGCTCAGCCTTTTCTGTGTTCAATTCTTCTGCTTTCAGTTCTTCCGTTTTCTCTTCCTTCATATTCATGAATCTATCTCCTAGACGAATTTATAGATTGTTGTGGTTTTATATGGCGTTCCAGGTTCAACTACAGGCCGTGCAAAATTTGGGTCATTTGCACAGTTTGGGAAATACTGGGTTTCCAGGGCGATTGCACAGCGGCGGCGGTATTCCGCATGTCCCTTTCCAAGATGCTTATTCACACAGTTCGCACTGTAGAACTGAATTCCCGGCAAATCTGTATAGACCTCCATTGTTCTTCCCGCTTCCTCACTGGAAAGTACTGCTATTTTAGATAACTCACCCACTTTTCCGTTGGAAACAAAATTGTGATCATATCCACCCACTAAACGCATCTGCTCATAGCGGCTGCGAATCCTCTCACCAATTTTGGTAGGGGTAGTAAAGTCCAATGGTGTTCCGGCAACATCAGTCAATACTCCTGTGGGAATTGCACCTGCAACAATCTGGGTAAACTTGGAACAGTTAAGCCACAATTTCTGATTCAACACACTGCCACTGTCATGTCCATCCAGATTAAAATAGGAATGGTTTGTGAGGTTAATAATGGTTGTCTTGTCGGTTTCTGCCTCGTAATGGAGCTCTAAAGCATTATCCTCAGACATACGATAGGTAATTCTGAAGGTACGGTTACCAGGCAGGCCAAGCTCTCCGTCCTTCATTTTCGTTTCAAATGTGACGCTGTTATCCTTTTCGTTTACTGTCGCATCATAATAGACCTTATGAAGTCCCTTATCATAATGAGTGTGAAGATTGTTCATGCCATCATTCACATCAAGCTTATATCTTTTCCCTTCCAGTTCAAAGGATGCCCCCGCTGTCCGATTGGCAATTGGTCCAACTGTTGCTCCAAAAAAATTACCATTTGATAGATATTTGGAAAGGCTGTCATATCCGAGACATACGTCTGCCAGTTTTCCTTTTTTGTCCGGTACAAACAGATTCACCAGTATTGCACCATAATTCATAACATCTGCCTGACAGCCTCTGCTGTTTGAAAGGGAAAAAAGCGTAATCTCTTTTCCGTCCTTTAATTTTCCAAAGCTCTTTTGCTTAATCATCTCAATCCTCCCAATATTATACTACAGTTCAACTCTTCCCTCTAAAGCACGAAGAAGCGTTACCTCATCAATATATTCCAGATCCCCACCTACCGGAACACCACTGGCAATTCTTGTCACACGGATTCCCGTTGGCTTAATCAGCTTGCTGATATACATTGCTGTCGTTTCTCCCTCAAGGCTGGAATTTGTTGCAATAATAACCTCTTTTACCTCAGTGTCCTGGAGTCTCTGCATCAGCTCCTTCAAGCGTATGTCATTGGGCCCAATGCCAAGCATTGGTGAAATAGCCCCATGAAGCACATGATATACCCCCTGAAATTTACCGGTTTTTTCGTATGCCGCAAGATCCCTTGAGTTTTCCACCACCATAATGGTTTCATGGTCTCTCTTTGCATTCCCGCAGATCGGACATATCTCCTGGTCCGTTAATGTGCAGCAAACGGAGCAATAGCGCACCTTCTCCCTTGCTTCCATAATAGTCGTTGCCAGCCTCTTCACGTGATCCGCAGGCTGATTGACAAGATAAAAGGCAAGTCTCTGCGCTGATTTATTTCCAATTCCCGGAAGTGCAGATAATTCTTCAATTAATCTGTTGATATAACCACTATATAGATCCATTAGAACGGCAAGCCTCCCAGACCGCCTGTCATTTTACTCATCGCTGCCGAGCTGGCCTCCTCCGCCTTGCGAAGAGCTTCGTTAACTGCTGCTAAAATCATATCCTGAAGCATTTCTGTTTCTTCCGGATCTACTGCATCCTTATCGATGGAGATTTTAATTACTTCTTTTTTCCCATTAACCGTAACTTCAACCGCTCCACCTGCTGAAGCACTGAACTCCTTTTCCTCCAGCTCCTTCTGGCTCTCTTCCATCTGTCTCTGCATCCTCTGTGCCTGCTTCATCAGATTGTTCATATTTCCAGGCATTGCTCCTCCTGGGAATCCACCACGTTTTGCCATTTTTATTCCTCCTGATTTCCTTTATTTCTCAGCTTTATTTCTTAACCTTCTTTACTATTTATACTATTCCTCTTCCTCTATGTCCATCTGAATAATCTGGGATAAATCAATGTGAGTCATCTCAAAATTTTCTTCCTGACCATAGGATTTGAAGTCCACCGCAATCTCTTTTCCAACTGCGTCTGACAGAAGAGCCTCCAGCTGCTCCTGATGCATTGGGTTCTTCACAAAAAAGTCCGAATTATTCCCCTCTGTGAGCATAACCTGCAGATGATTGTCATTGCCAAGACTCAGCTTCGCCATTTTCAAATACCCCTTCATGGGCATGGGACAATTGTTTAAAATGGAAGGCCATTTCTTTACAGCTTCTGCCACATCCTCAGGTATCGCTTTCGGAAGCTCCGGTTTTTTGACAGGGATGGTTCCTGATTGCTGTCCCGATACGGTTGCTGCCGGTGCGACGTTCACCAATCCCTTTTCTATTTTCTCCTCCAGAGTACGAATACGTTCCAAAACAGACTCCTGGTCTTTTTCCATACTCGGTCTGCAGGCCTTAATCATAGCCATCTCTATCATAACACGCTTTGCCGATGCATAGCGAATCTGCCCTGACAGCTCTGAGAAAATACGCACCAGTCGCATAATCGCATTTTGATCTGCCATCTGAGCCTCTTCCTTCAGAAGCTTTAAATTATCTGAAGAAACATCCAGAATCTCCTCCACCTGATCGCAGCCCTTTACCAGTAGCAGGTTACGCAAATACCAGGTATAATCGCTTACAAACTGTGTCAGCTCGCGTCCCTGCATGACAATTTCTTCCAAAAGTGTAATGCAGGAAAGGACATCCTGGTTGATCATGTGCCTGAGAAGGCGGCTGAATACCTCATTATCCACTGCTCCCAGCACATCCAATACCATGTCATAGGTGAGCTCCTTGCCAAAGTGAAAGGCGATACACTGATCCAAAAGACTGAGCGCATCACGCAGCGAACCATCCGCCATCTTTGCAATATAATGAATTGCTTTGGGCTCAACTTCCACTTTTTCCTTTTCCATCAGCTCCGTAAGTCGATCTCCAATGGTATCAATCCCAATTCGCTTGAAATCATACCGTTGGCATCTGGACAAAATGGTAATGGGAATTTTGTGGGACTCTGTGGTCGCAAGAATAAAAATTACATACTCCGGCGGTTCCTCCAGCGTCTTTAGCAGTGCGTTAAACGCACCAATGGACAGCATATGAACCTCATCGATAATGTAGACCTTATACTTACCCTCCGCAGGTGAATAGGAAACCTCATCCACGATTTCACGAATATTATCAACGCCGTTATTTGATGCCGCATCAATTTCAATTACATTCATGCTTGCTCCGGACGCAATCGCTTTACAGGTCTTGCATTCTCCACAGGGGCTTCCGTTTACCGGCTGCTCACAATTCACTGCTCTGGCAAAAATCTTGGCAATGGAGGTTTTTCCCGTTCCTCTGGTTCCACAGAAAAGGTAGGCATGGCCTACCCTGTCTGCCATTATTTGATTTTTTAATGTCGCAACAATCGCATCCTGTCCCTTTACATCTTCAAAACTGGACGGACGAAATTTGCGGTAAAGTGCCTGATAAGACATATTAATCTCCGAAGCTGATTCCCAGCATTTTTGCTTCCTGAATGATTGTTGCATCCGGGGAAACATATTTTAATTTTCCTGCAACATCTTCAAGTGGAACCTTGATTATTTCACGGTTTTTAATTCCGACCATGAATCCGTATTCGCCCTTCATAATCAGTTTACCTGCCTCAGAACCAAGTCTGGAAGCAAATACACGGTCATATGGACATGGTGTACCGCCACGCTGTGTATGTCCCGGTACTGTTACACGCACCTCATAGCCTGCCCGCTTGGAAATCATATCTGCAATTTCATAAGAAACAGACGGATAGATGTAGTTTTTCAGCTTTTCTTTATATTCCTTCTTGGACAATGCTGCATCTTCCTTGGACATCGCGCCCTCAGCTACTGCAAGAATTGTAAAGCGGCTTCCCTTTTTGGACCGGTTATCAATGGCCTCAATAACCTTGTCAATATCATATGGGATTTCAGGAATCAGAATGATGTCTGCGCCACCTGCCATACCGGCATTCAGAGTCATCCAGCCAACCTTATGTCCCATAACCTCCACAATAAATACTCTTCCATGAGATGCTGCTGTTGTATGAATGCAGTCGATTGCATCTGTTGCAATATTTACTGCTGACTGAAATCCGAAGGTCATATCTGTTCCATAAAGATCGTTATCAATGGTCTTTGGCAGCGTCACAATGTTCAGGCCCTGCTCTCTTAAAAGGTTGGCGGTTTTATGTGTTCCGTTTCCTCCAAGAATTACAAGGCAGTCCAATTTTAATTTATAGTAGTTCTGTTTCATTGCCTCCACCTTATCCAGTCCGTTCTCATCCGGATCCTGAATCGTCTTAAACGGTGTACGGCTGCTGCCCAAAATGGTTCCGCCCTTGGTGAGAATACCGGAAAAATCATGGCTTGTGAGCATACGGAAATTACCGTAAATCAATCCCTTATACCCGTCCAGAAATCCATAAATCTCCACGTCGCTGTCAAAATGTGTCACACTTTTTACCACGCCACGCATTGCTGCGTTTAACGCCTGACAGTCTCCTCCACTTGTAAGCATACCAATTCTCTTCATACTGCTTGTCCTCCTTATGCATATACATGTTTAGTATTATCTGATAGGGAAATTTCTTTCCACTTTCCTGTCAAATTTTCTTTTTATTCTTCAATCATTATATATTATTTTCCATTCTTTCACAACTTAAACTTCCATTCTCAATTGACGGATTTAAAATAGTCCGATATAATAAAAAACGTGTTCAAGCACACCCGGAGACGTATCGAAGTGGTCATAACGGGGCTGACTCGAAATCAGTTAGCCGGGCAACCGGCACGCGGGTTCAAATCCCGCCGTCTCCGCTAAAGAAAAACCCGGTAATTTAAGCTGTGTGCTTATTTTACCGGGTTTTTCTTATAATCTGCAGGGAGATTTTTATCGCTCCCCCTGTTTATTCTTTTTACTTCTCTTGTCTGCGTACATTTTTTTATCTGCAACCTGAATATACTCCATCAGTGCATCTGTTTTTTCTACAACGCTGATACCAATACTGATGTCAATCACATAATCCTCCCTGATTTGCTGATTAATCTCCCGCAGCTTCTTCTGCAGCTTCTCTTTGAAGCATGCAATTCTATTTTGGTCGTTCATCAATAGAACCGCCTCAAACTCGTCGCCGCCCATTCTGCCGCAAAATTCACCCTCTGTCAGGGATTCATGCAGACATCTGCTGACTGCAATGATGGCTTCATCACCCTTCTTATGCCCGAAGTGGTCATTGATATATTTCAATCCATCCATATCCATACAGACCACAGCAATCTTTTGCTCCTGCCGCTTCATGTTTTCATAGATTGTCATTAATTTTCGGTCAAAACCTCTCCTGTTGTAGATATTTGTCAATGGATCACACAGATAAAGCTGTTTAATATTTTTCATGGAAAAAAGCTCATCATACATCTGTATCTTTTTCAAAGAATTTCCCAAATTCAGACACAGAAACTCAAATTTTTCACTGACAATCCGGTTCTGCCCATCACCCAGCTGGAAAATCAAATATCCCTGTACCTCGTTTTTGCAATGCAATGTGACAAAAACATTTACCTTTCCATCCAGATACATTTGAAATTCATCCGGTAAAAGCTTATGAAGGGAAAACGGAATATCACACAGGGTAAATTCTCTTTTCTCATTAAAATACCCTCTTAAATACATCTGCTTTGTAAAGGAATATTCCGAAATGTTCTCAAGGCTTGCCGGTGTTTTTTCACAGAGACAGATAAAGCAGTTTTCCATACCAAATTCTTTTGCATAATGCCCTGTCAGCTCCAGACACTCTTTTTCTGTCAGAACACTTTCAAAATCGGAACTCATATAGACACATTCCTTGGTCATATACCGATATTTACCAATCTCCTCCTGATAAATATCCTGGGACACCTCTTCTTCATCTATATGGCAGCCGCAGCTGCTTCTGAACTTGCACTGGCTGTTCACCAGAATATCATTTGCTCCCTTTTCACTTTCCCAGGGCTTGTCTTTTGTTTCTGATTTTTCTTCTGTTTCCGCCTTTTCCTGCAGCTGCTCTGCCAGAAAAATCGCCTGATCAAGTGCCTTCTGTGCCATCTCCTCAAAGGGAACCCGGACATTGGTCAAGGGTGGACTGAAAATCTGTGCCTCCGGAAGATCATCAAAGCCGGACACGCATACCTCTTCCGGAATCTTTACACCTCGTTTAGCCAGCTCCTTGCAGACAGAAAAGGCCATGTAATCATTGGAGCAGATAATCACTGGTGGATAGGAATCCCGCCCCTTTAAAAAGAAGTCTACGATTTCTTTTCCATGCTCCTTCCAGTAATCTCCATAATAAATCATATCCTCTGTGACAGGAAGCCCGGCCTCACTCATAGCTCTTTTGTAACCGGCCAGGCGTTCATTTGCATCAAGCATTCCCATAATACCAGTGACAAAGCAGATATCCTTCATATGATGTTCATCAATAAAGTGTCTGGTGAGTTCCCACATGGCTTTCTCATTATCCAGTAAAATATTACTGTACCTTTCTTCTGTGGAGCGAATACTCACAACCGGACCATGTATCTCTTTTTCCAGCCGCCTGGTAATGTCCGTCCTGATTCCAAATGCATCCAGTGTGTCCCCCGCGATAAGAATTCCATCAAAATCTTTCAGCACCGGTAGGTTCATCATATTTTTTTCAGCTTCTGCGTATAAAATATTACTTCCTGGTGTGGAAAAGGTTCCAAAAACATAGAGGGAGACTCCCCTTTTTCTGGCCCAAACACCTAACGCTCTTGCAATTGTACTCTGGTACTTTTGATATAATCCACCCAAAAAAAATGCGAACTTCATACAACCCCTTCTTTCCAAACAATGTCCTGCAAGCACGACGAACAGCACATTAGATACAATAAAATATGCAGAATAGTGTATGATTCTATTCTGCATATCATTATCAAGCTATCAAAATTATACTAACAGATTTTTGCCTTTTTTACCATACAATTCTGCTGTTCTTTCATCCGGCTGTCCAAATCCGGCATAAATTTCTGCGCCTGTTCCCTCCAGCACGCGTTTTCCCTCTTCGTTAACGCAGCGGAATGCCGTTCCGGGGATCGTAATTGCAATCTTTTTCTCTTCACCTGCTGCCAGATTCACCCTTGTAAATGCAGAAAGCTTTGCATTGGGAATCTCGTCCTTCGCATCCTTCACCTTTACGTAAATCTGCAGAACCTCAGAAACCTCACAGTCCCCTGTGTTCTTTACTGTCACAGTTACTGAAGCGTTATTTTTTGCCATATCCTCAAAGGACTGCTGTCTCATGAGACTGAAGTCCTCAATTTCTGCGTTTCCATAGGTTAATCCATATCCAAATGGATAAAGAGGTTCCTTCTCAAGATAGCGATAGGTTCTGCCCTTCATGGAATAATCTGTGAAATCCGGCATTCCCGACAAATCTCTGTAGAAGGTTAATGGAAGCTTTCCAGATGGAGCAGCTTCTCCAAAAAAAATCTGTGCAACATCGCGTCCGCCACGCGCCCCCGGATACCAGGTCTGTAAAACGGCCGCAGCCTTCTCATCTGCAAATGTCAAATCAAGTGCGCTTCCGGACATGATGCAGGCTACAAAAGGAACACCTGTTGCCGCAACTCTTTCCAACAATTTGCGCTGTGGCTCTGGAAGTAAAAGATCCAGTTTATCTCCGGATGCATAGGCATTTCCGGTATCTCCTTCTTCACCCTCCAGATTCTCGTCCAGACCAAGGCAAAGAATAACCAGATCCGAATGCTCCGCCACAATTGCGGCCTCCGATAAACGATCTCCAGGTTTTGCCAAAGGCTCCTCTCTATCAAAGTTCAGATGACTTCCCAGTGAATAAAGCACACGAATATCATCCCCTGCCACATCCTGAATTCCCTCTAACAAGGTAATATATCGGGAGGATGTTCCATGGTAATTTCCCATCAATGCCTTTCTGCTGTCTGCGTTTGGTCCTATCACACCAATTGTCTTTACCTTACTTCTGTCAATTGGTAAAATACCATTATTTTTGAGCATTACAACGCTCTCTTTTGCTGCTTTGGAAGCCAGCGCAAGATGCTCTTTACATTCAACCTTCTCATATGGAATCTGATCATAATCTGTCTTATCAAACATTCCCAGTAAAATTCTGGTAGTAAAAAGTCTTACTGCAGCCAGCTTCAGCTGATCCTTTGGTACGATTCCCTCCTCGTAGGCATCCATAATCCTCTGATATGTACAACCGCAGTTTAAATCACAGCCCTTATCCAGTGCCAGCTTTACACTCTCCAACGCATTCTCTGTCACCTTGTGATTTTCATGGAAATCCTTGATTGCCCAACAGTCTGACACATAATGTCCTTCAAATTTCCACTCTCCACGCAGAACATCCTCCATCAGGTAGCTGTGGGCACAGCATGGTTCACCATTGGTTCGATTGTAGGCACCCATAACTGACTCTACCTTAGCCTCCTTTACACAGGCTTCAAAGGCTGGAAGATAGGTCTCCCACATATCCTTTTTACTTGCCTTTGCATCAAAATAATGACGCATCGCCTCAGGCCCCGAGTGAACAGCCAGGTGCTTTGCACAGGCTGCAGTCATCAGGTATTCTCCGTCGCCCTGAAGTCCTTTGATAAAGGAAACGCCCAGACGGCTGATCAAATATGGATCTTCTCCATATGTCTCCTGTCCTCTTCCCCATCTCGGATCACGAAACAGATTTACATTTGGCGACCAGATAGTCAGTCCCTTATAAATATCTCTATCTTCATGTTTGGAATATTCGTTATACTTTGCTCTCGCTTCTACAGCAATGCTTTTTGCGATCTCTCCCACGAGCTCTTCGTCAAAGGTAGCTCCAAGACCGATTGCCTGTGGATATACAGTTGCTGTTCCTCCTCTTGCAACACCATGGAGACCTTCTCCCCACCAGTTATATTCCGGAATATTGAGACGTTCAATTGCCGGTGCATCAAATCTTAGCTGGGAAGCAATCTCCTCAATTGTCATCTGATCAACCAGTGCTTCCGCTCTCTTTCTTGCTGTTTCCCTGTTCATATGTAACTCCCTTCCGGTACTTTGCTCCAATTCTAGTCTTGTTCCCTATATTTTAAATAAATCCCTCTGGCTTGACACCACATTTATTGCTTTCTAGTTTACATATATTGCTAACTTATTGCTGCCTTACTTTTCTTTTTATATAATAAAAGCTATAATAATATAAAGAAGGTATTATTTTTTTTATTTTGATAATTGTTTGTAGGGGGGATGACGCTATGGCTATGCGATCTTATGCAAATGCATCCAATTTTGAACAGCCTGTCAGAGGCTACATCGGTCGGTTTTTAAACGGTTCCCAGGAGCAGGTGGACTATGTTCCTCAATCTCATATGCGCATCTGGTACAACAACCAGACCGATGGGTATATCAATCACCATCACAGTGCCATGGAAATCCTGATCTGTATTGAAAATCAATATACAATTATTGCGAATGGCAATACATACGTTCTAAATGTCGGAGACATTCTTTTCGTTCCGCCACATATGCTGCATGAAATCTTAAGCAGTGAGGGGGGGATACGATTTGTTTGTCTTTTTGATGTAGACTTTTTTTCTGATTTTCAGGATTATAAGGCAATTGATCCTGTTTTTATGGAGCCCTATCTCTGCAGTGCCAAAACACAGCCGGAAATTTATCAGGAGGTTTATTCCTCCTTTATGCAAATGATTGATATCTACTTTTCCAATACTATTTTCTGGGAGGCCTCCATTTATAATCTCCTGGTGAATGTCTTCATTTCCATTGGGCGGAATCACTTCAAGAGAGCTGCTTCCTCATCAGAAGTGACAAGTGAGCGGCAGATGGAGCACTATGAGAAGTTTGCCAGTCTTTTAAATTATATTGATTCTAATTATACCGAGGATCTTACATTGGAGCAGGTTGCCAATTATGTTGGTTTTTCCAAATATCATTTTTCCAGACTTTTCAAGCAGAATACCAATTCAACTTTTTATGATTATCTTTGTCATAAGAGGATTCAGGCCGCCCAGGCCCTGCTTTCCACTGATACTCCAATTACCGACATTGCTTTTCAAACCGGCTTTAACAATCTGACCACCTTCTGTCGATGCTTTAAAAAGTGCACTAACTGTTCTCCTTCTGAATATCGTAATAAATTTCATGAGGATCATTGGGATTGATTGTTAAATTCCCCGTTTGCATCGAAAGAACAGCAGTTTCAGATTACATACAAAAACAGAGCAGCTTTTCACTGCTCTGTTTTCTTATATATATGTTATTAGCCTTTTACACTTCCCAAAGCCACACCAGCAATAATGTATTTTGAAAGAACCAAATATACAATAATCAAAGGTACAACCGTAAGGGCAAGTCCTAAATAAATTGAACCATATTCAGTTTTGTAAATATCACCACGTAACAGGCTGACCATGATAGGCATGGTATATTTATCCTGATTTGTCAAAAGAACAAGTGGTGTAAACAGATTGTTCCAGCTGGAAACAAATGTGAAGATTGCCTGTGTTGCGATAGCCGGCTTCATGATAGGCAATGCAATCCTGTTAAAGATACGGAACTCACCGGCGCCATCAATTCTGGCTGACTGGATGATTTCCATGGATAAGTACGGCTGCATATACTGTTTCATGAAGAATACCATAGAAGGTGCAGCAATGGAAGGCAAAATCAGCATAAGCAGATTATTTGTCATATGAATGCTGTAAACCATCTGGTAGAAACCAATCATAGTTACCTGTGCAGGAATCATCATAATAGCCATAATAAATGCAAAGAATGGCTGTTTTAACTTCCAGTCATATACCACCAGAGCATAGGCTGTTAATGATGAAAAATATACAGCGCAGGCTGTTGAACCAATGGAGATAATCATGGAGTTCATAAATCCTTTTGCAGGATTAAAGCTCTTTCCAAGAAGTATAGCCAGGTTCTTCATCATATAGCCAGATGGCAGGAAGCTGATAGCATGCTGCTGAATCTGAACTGTGGATCTTGTTGCGTTTACAATCATGATCCAGAATGGCAGAATACTGAGGATTGCCAGGAAAATACACACAATGTAGATGATGACCTTCATAAAGATATTGCCTTTATTCTTTAACATGATGCATCCCCCTCTCCTCCGTTCATTTTAGCCATTTGTTTCTGTTCCTTCTGCTTGATCTTATAGGATTTCTCCTGCTGTCTGATTTCTTTTCTAAGCATAATCTCATCCTTATCACGAAGGATGAAGAAGAGAATTGCCGAAAGGATACAAATCAAAACGAACATCAGCATGCTGGCTGCAGCAGCTCTATTGTATAAATAGCTTCCGCTGAATGCCTGATTGTAAATGAATACACTGGTTGTCAATGTAGCATTATCAGGACCGCCAAGTAAGAACAGCTTAGGAATATCGAACATATTCAATCCACCGATTAAGCTGGTTACTAATGTGAATAACAAAATTGTCTTAATATTTGGAATGGTTACAAGGAAGAAGGTCTGAACACGGTTCGCGCCATCCACCTCTGCGGCCTCGAAGATCTCAGGGCTGATTCCCAAAACACCGGAAATCAGGATAACCATTGTATAGCCATACCACATCCATGTCTGAATGAAGATAACAATTGCTTTTGCAACTGACTTACTGATCAGGAACTGGATTGGTTTGTCTGAAATATGTAAGGTCATAAGTAAATCATTTACAGGACCCATTGGGTATCCGAACAACGCATTGAATAAAATAGCGATAGTAGCGGCTGTAATGATATTAGGCATATAGAACAGAACCTTGAAAAGCCCCTGTCCTGCCACCTTTGAACGTTTGTCTGTAAACCAGGCAGTCAATAAAAGAGCGATGATAATCTGTGGAACAAAGTTGCATATCCACATAATCACTGTATTTTTCAACGCCTTCAAAAAAGACGGATTTGTCAAAACTGTTTTAAAATTTTGAAACGGGTCATCCAGAATATGGAAGGACGTCATTCCAATTCCTTTTAAATCTGTAAATCCAATAACTGTTGTATAAATAATCGGATATAGTGAAAATATTAAAAACGCAATTGCAAATGGAATGCTAAATAAATAACCATATTTGGCATAACCCAGATGTTTCTTCTGTTTCATTTCACCCACCTCCACTTCCCAAATTGTTTTTTAAGATAGAGGGACAGGGCAAAAAAGCATTTATGCCCTGTCCCTCTTGGATTTATTTTGTCTTTTGAATCTTATTCTACTACTACGTCTAAGTTATCAGCTACCTGCTGTTTGAAGTCTGCAATAGCCTGATCTCTTGATTTCTCGCCTGCTGTGTAAGCACGAACCTGATCTCTCCAGTATGTGTTGATTGTCTCATCATACTGAGTTAAGTTTGTTCCGTTTGCGAACTGGTTAGCTGGAACGAATACATCAAACATATTCTGTCCGCCAAGGAAATCGATAGAACCGTCAGACATGCTCATTACGGTACCGGAAGCAACTGCATCCTTTGTTCCGCCTTCGCCGTTTAATGTTCCGTTAGCCCATTTGTACTGTAAACCATCTTCTGTACAATTCAATGTGATCCAGTCGATGATCTGTCCAACAGCTTCTTTCTTCTCGGAATCTTTGTTAGCGAGTACCCATGTACCACCCCAGAAGAAACCGATTGGAGGATTACATACTGCCCAGTCGCCATATGTGCCTTCGCCAACTGCTGTTCCGCCGCTGTTATCAGCTAATGTGTAGTTGATTAACCAAGCTGGTCCGAAGAAACCAAAGATCTGTTTTTCTCCTTCGCCCTTCATATCAGCGAACCAAGCATCCTGCCAATCCTGTGTATCATTGTGATATCCGTTGTCTTTTAATTCTTTGGATAAGTCAAGGAACTCTTCACGTTTTGGATCGATGTTTAATTTACCATCTACGATCCAGCCTTTGTCAGAGCTGTTCTCAACTGCATGCCAGATGTCTCCATCACCAGATACGATTCCGTATCCTTTTGCTTTTAAATCAGCTGCTGCTGCGAAGAATTTATCCCAGCCTGGTCCGATTTTGTCAGCGATTTCTGCTGGATCATCTGTTCCCCATGTATCTTTTGCAAGGGAACGACGATAGATGAATGCACCACCTGTTGCCTGATATCCTAAACCAACTAATTTTCCATCAGGGTTTGTTCCGATATCAATTGTATACTGAGCGATGTCAGCATCTTTTACTTCTTTATCAACATCAATTCCTAAATCTTCGTAAGGACAAGCATACTGGCTTGCATCACCCTGTGTATATTTCAGAACGAATGCTGCCTCTGCACAGTAGATATCCGGTGCATCTTTTCCACCGGAAGCAAGTGCCTGATCCAAAGCTGGCTGATAAGCGCCATCTGTTGTTGCAATGATTGTTGGATTGATTTCATAATCAAAATCTGGATGAGCTTCTTTGAATTTCTCGATCATGCCTGGAACTTCATCTGTGAATGCCCAAACGTTAATTGTTTTGGATGGATCAGCTGTAGATGTTGATGCGCTTGCGCTGCTGTCATCTGCTGTTGCTGTATCCTCTGTTGGTGCTGCTGCTTCTCCGCTTCCAGCGTCTGTGCTTCCGCCACATCCTACTAAAAGGGAAGAAATCATGCATGCACATAATATGCTGGCTACTAACTTCTTCATATTATATCCTCCTTGTTTGTTTACAATATGTTTTCCGTGCTATACCACTTGCAGGGCCCTGCTGTGTAATAACATAATATTATTATACCAATTTTGCTCTTTTATACTTTACACATCTTGCTTTACTTTCAACACATATTGCTAAACTGCACAAACAAACTAACATTTTTTGCTATTCTTTAGTATACTATATCTATAAAATACACTTTTTCCTATACAAAGGAGGTAATATTGTGGGAAAATTCTTTCATCCAGACAATCCTCTTATGCGATTTTTATCAAGGTTCTTCGATCTAATGTGTGTAAATATTGCTTTTATTTTTACATGTATTCCAATATTTACGATCGGTTCCGCAATTTCTGCTATGTACGGTGTCACCATAAAGCTGGTACAGGGGGACGAGCCTTATCTGTTTAAGGCATATTTTCGTGCTTTCAAAAGCAATTTTAAACAGACAACTCTTTTATGGCTTCCGATTCTTGCTGCTTTTATTTTTTTCGGTGCAGATTTGTATGTTGTCTATTTTAAAATTGATGCTTCCTACAAGCTGTTGCAGGTTCCGATATGGTTTTTTCTGTTCGTTCTCATGTCACTGACCTTTTATTCTTTTCCTTTAATAGGAACCTTTGAGAACACTACCGGACAGATTGTAAAAAATGCTCTGCTGTTAAGCCTTAGTAATCTTCCTACCACTATCTTTTTTATGGTTATCCATTTTGTATTGTTCTGGGTTGCCACAAGGAGTGGCAGAGATCTCGTCATCGTTGGCAGCATTTTGCTGTTCTTCGGTTTTGCAGCAATTGCTTTTTTCTGTTCTATCTTTTTAAACCGTATCTTTGAAAAATGTATTGAAAATGAAGATATCCCCCAAAAAGGAATTTCAAAAGAGGAAAATGAAAAAGACGATGCCGTTTAATTGGTATCGTCTTTTTCCATAATCCATTCTATAAATGCCAAAGAAATATCCTTTCTGGTACTGAGTGTTGAAACAGTCAAAATCGGTGGCTGCTCCGGGTACCATTCATCAAGCTCTTTCACCCCATCCAGGTACAGTCCCACCGGAACATTTTCCCCCTCATCATTCTTGCAATAGAAGAGCTTTTCCTTCCAGTTCTCCATCTGTTCCTCTGTCAACAGCTTCGACAGATCCTCATAGCAGCCTGACTGTTCATATATCTCAACCGCCCAGTCTGTGGAAATCGTCACATCCAGTCTCTTGCAGGTCAAAATTGCCTGATACTTCTGAACACTGGCCACCGCAGCCGAATCAGCTGACGCCACTGCATCATCTTCCTTCGGATGTACAAAGCTGCTGTCAATTTCCATCTCGGCATCTTCAGCCCTCGACTCTAACGTTCCCTCAAATTCCACAAAAAAATCTGCTGCATTTTCTCTGCCCTCTGCTGAACAGTTTACAACAGCCAGACAAAGCAGTGGATCCTTCTTCTCCTGGAAAAAGGTACGAACCAGTGAAACAATCACAATCACAGTCACTACCGGTATAATAACTTTCCATTTCTCATAATCCCAAAAATACTGCAGTCTTTTTTTAATATCTTTTTTCACTCCATGCACCTCTGCTAAATCTTATTTTTTTATCATAGCATAGTGTTTTATGAAATGCCACCCGTATACAGGTCAAAATGAAAATCCGTGCAGAAAATATGATTCTTCTATATTTAGATATTTTATTACTATTATTCTTCTCTTTTTTTCTATATATTTATGGTTGGATTATAAATTAAATTTACAACTCACATGAAAAAAAACACAAGGAGAATGTATCTGTATGAAACGTAGAATTGGTATGTCATTATTTGGTGTCATCATCTGTGCCATCAGCGTTGGTATTTTCAAAATTGCCGCACTGGGAGTTGACCCGTTTCAATCCTTAATGAGCGGTCTCGACCAGCTGATTCCCATTGGTTTTGGAACACTATACATGATTGTAAATATGGTACTGCTTTTATTCAGTCTGATTGTTGACCGTCATAACATTGGTATCGCCACCTTTATTAATCTGTTTTTGCTGGGATATATTACCCAGTTTACTTATGAATCACTGCAGAAGGTGATTGTAAATCCTTCCCTTCCAATCAGGTTATTGTGTCTGATTGTAGGAATTGTCATCATCTGCTTTGGTTCCGCTTTTTACATGACTGCCGATCTCGGTGTTTCCACCTATGATGCTGTGGCTATTGTTTTATCCGGTAAATGGAAGGTTGCAAAATTCAAATTCTGTCGTATTGGAACAGACCTTGTCTGCATCATTCTTGGTATTGCTATTTTCCTCTGTGGTGGCGGAACCATCGGACAGATTCCAACCATCGTTGGAATTGGAACCATAATTACTGCTTTCTTTATGGGCCCTCTTATCGAATTCTTCAACGATAAAATCGCCAGACCCTTCCTCAACAAATAAAGCAGGGGTAGTCAGGTCCTTTTTGGGTGACTTTCAAAACAAAGCAGGTGGCTCCAAGCCACCTGCTTTATTTTGTCGGAGCCCAAAAAGGACCTGACTACCCCCCTATGTTTTGTCGGAGCCCAAAAGGACCTGACTATCCCAAATATAACATTGTAAAGCAAATTGTCCCAAGGCTTATTTTATCATGTCTATTTTTTTGCGAAGCTCCAGCATATTTGTGTCAAGCTGGGCAATTGTCGCTGCGTAATCCCTGAGCTCCCTGGCAATTGGCTCTGCGCCGGGAAATTCTTTTTTATATAACAGCTGATGATCCAGAACAGACCAGAAATCCATGGCCACTGTCCGAAGCTGTATCTCGACCCGGCGCCACTGTCCATTGTAATTCTCGTCGAATTTTTCTATAGGGACTTCAATAATCAGATGAAGACTCATATATCCATTGCTTTTTGGCTTTTTGATATAATCCTTTTCTTTGATAATGTGTATATCCGGCTGTTCACTTAAGGATTCCTTTACCGCATACACATCATCTATAAACAGGCACACCATCCGCACACCAATCAAATCATTGCATGAAAAAACACCCGCCTCATCAAATGTATATTTCTTTTTGAGTATCTTCTTATAAATGCTATCCGTAGATTTTAAACGGCTGGTTATCTGATTACATACCTTACGGTTTCTTTCCGCCGCGAGCATTATTCCAATTTCAGTCAATCTTTGCGTAACTATATCAGCTGCCCTTGCAGAACTGCTTTGATAAACATAATCACCTGTAACGGCTTCTATCATTGCTTTTTTTGCCGCAATATTCATTTCTTTTTTTAGCCTTTGTTCCCTAATTGAAGCCTTTTTTTCTTTTGAACCCATGTTTTCCTCAATAACTACTAAATTTTCGATTTTTTGTTCTTCTTTTACTGCACAATTCCCATACATCTCCAATAATACGCTCCTCTTTTCCTTACATGCTATCTTTTTTATGTAAAAATATAGTAAAAATGTCTACCTATAATCATATGCCGGCACAGGAAAAAGTATGTCACGTAATGTGCTTCTGCTCTTCAATCAGCACACTAAAAAAGCACCGCTTTATGATGAGATTCATCACAGGCGATGCTTTTTAATGCTTTTTAATTATAAATCTGAGTTATTTCCTTACAGATTCTCTTTTACTTTTGCGTAAATGCCCTTTGCATCCAGGCCATATTTCTCAACCAGAGCTGCGGCAGGACCAGACTCACCAAACTTGTCATACATACCAATTTTGACAACTTTTGTAGGTGCTTTCTCTGCAAGTACATCGCAGACAGCGCTTCCAAGACCACCGATTACAGAATGCTCTTCAACAGTGAATACCTTTCCTGTCTTTGTAGCTGTTTTAACAACTAAATCTGCATCGATTGGTTTAATGGTATGAATATTGATTACCTCTGCACTGATTCCATCAGCAGCAAGAAGCTCTGCTGCACCCATAGCACCCTCTACGCAGATACCGGTTGCAATAATGGAAACGTCTTTACCTTCTTTTAAGGTAACACCCTTACCGATTTCAAATTTGTAATCCGGTTTGTCATTGATAACCGGAACAGCAGCACGGCCAAATCTTAAGTAAACAGGGCCATTCAGTTCCAATGCAGCACGTACAGCCGCTCTTGCTTCAACATCATCACTTGGAACAATAACTGTCATTCCAGGAATGGTACGCATCAAAGCAATATCTTCATTACACTGGTGAGTTGCACCGTCTTCACCAACAGTGATACCAGCATGTGTTGCTCCGATTTTTACATTGAGGTGTGGGTAACCGATAGAGTTACGAACCTGCTCAAAGTTTCTTCCAGCTGCAAACATTGCAAAGGAAGAAATAAAAGGAACCTTTCCGCAGGTTGAAAGTCCTGCAGCAATTCCTGTCATATTGCATTCAGCAATACCGCAATCGATAAATCGATCCGGATATGCTTTCTTAAAAGTACCTGTCTTGGTTGCGCCTGCAAGGTCAGCATCTAAAACGACCAGATTAGGGAAATCCTCTGCACATTCAACCAATGCATTACCATAGCTTTCTCTTGTTGCGATCTTCTTAACATCTGCCATTATGCTTCACCTGCTTTCTCTAACTGTTCATCAATCTTAGCTAAATCTGCCATAGCGATTGCATATTCTTCATCGTTAGGAGCTTTACCATGCCATCCTGCATTGTTTTCCATGAAGGAAACTCCTTTTCCCTTTACAGTATGCATAATGATTGCTGTAGGCATTCCTTTGGTTTCTTTTGCCTTCTGCATAGCAGCGCGAATTTCATCAAAGTTATGTCCATCTACATTGATAGCCTGAAAATTGAACGCTTCAAACTTCTTATCAATTGGATAAACAGAACATACATCCTCTACTTTTCCATCAATCTGTAAACCATTGTTATCAACAATTACAACTAAATTATCTAATTTGTGTGCGCCTGCGAACATGGAAGCTTCCCAAACCTGGCCTTCCTGAATTTCGCCATCGCCCAATAATGTGTAAACTCTGTAATCCTTATTATCTAATTTTGCAGCCAGTGCCATGCCGACAGCAGCACTGATTCCCTGTCCCAAGGAGCCTGAGCTCATGTCTACGCCAGGAGTTTCCTGCATACAGGGATGACCCTGTAAATAGGAACCTAATTTACGAAGTGTAGTAAGATCTTCTACCGGAAAATATCCTCTGTTTGCCAGTGTAGAATAAAGACCTGGAGCCGTATGTCCTTTAGATAATACGAAGCGGTCTCTTCCCTCCATCTTTGGATTCTTTGGATCAATGTTCATTTCTTCAAAATAAAGATACGTAAACATATCTGCTGCAGACAGTGATCCACCTGGATGCCCAGCTTTTGCACTGTGTACTGAAGTAACGATACCTTTACGAACTTCATTTGCGTATTTCTGAAGTTCTAAGTTTGTCATGTAAGTTGCCTCCATTTTTTTGGTTTGTAATGTAACTCTATTTCATGATATAACACCACAAAGATGATTTCAACCGCTAATTCCACAGTTGAAATCATCTTTGGTTAATGCCTATTAAAGATTATTGAAGAATTATTTAATCAATTTATCTTATGCAAATGGGTTCTCTGTAGGATATCTGTCGCCCTTAGCGTGATTGTATCCAATCTCATCTACATCAACACCGATATATTTGAATACTTCATAAATTGCTTTTCCGAAGTGGCCAAACGCAACAGCACCATGATGAGGATAATTTTTCTCAATTAATTCATGACGGTAGAATCTTCCCATTTCGTTGATTGCAAATACACCGATTGCTCCGAAGGATTTGGTTGCTACAGGAAGAACTTCACCATTTGCAATGTATCCGCGTAATTTAGCATCAGCTGTAGACTGCAGTCTGAAGAATGTGATTTCGCCTGGAGCGATATCTCCTTCTAATGTTCCCTGTGTTACTTCTTCTGGAAGGCTTCTTGCCATGATCTTCTGATATTTCATGCTGCAGAAGGATAATTTCTTGGAAGCTGTATTTCCACAATGGAATCCCATGAATGTATCTTTGTGAACATATGGGAATTTTCCTTCGATAGACTCTTTGTACATATCTGCTGGTACGGAGTTGTTGATATCAAGTAAGGTAACAGCATCTTCAGATACACAGTAGCCAATGAACTCACTTAATGCTCCGTAGATATCTACTTCACAGGATACTGGAATACCCATGCCTGTTAAACGGCTGTTTACATAGCAGGGAACAAATCCAAACTGTGTCTGGAATGCAGGCCAGCATTTTCCAGCGATTGCAACATACTCACGATATCCTTTATGAGCTTCGATCCAGTCAAGTAATGTTAACTCATACTGAGCTAATTTAGGAAGGATTTCAGGCTTCATATTTCCTTTTCCTAATTCCTCTTCCATCTCTTTTACTTTTGCAGGGATTCTGGCATCTCCATCATGTTTCTTGAAGGCTTCAAATAAATCAAGCTCGGAGTTCTCTTCAATTTCAACGCCTAAGTTGTAAAGCTGTTTGATTGGTGCATTACAAGCTAAGAAGTTTAATGGACGTGGTCCAAAGCTGATGATTTTTAATTTGGAAAGAGCATCTACTGTGCGGGCGATTGGAACGAATTCCTTAATCATATCAGCACATTCCTCTGCTGTTCCAACTGGATACTCTGGGATGTATGCTTTGATGTTACGAAGCTTTAAGTTGTAGCTTGCGTTTAACATACCACAGTAAGCATCACCACGGCCATCCATTAAGTCTGCCTGGCTCTCTTCGGCTGCTGCACAGAACATAACTGGTCCATCAAAATGTTTTGCTAATAATGTTTCAGCAATTTCTGGTCCAAAGTTTCCAAGATAAACGCAAAGTGCATTACATCCAGCTTTTTTGATGTCCTCTAATGCCTGTACCATATGGATTTCACTTTCAACGATACAGATAGGGCACTCATAAATATCAGCAGCACCATATTTGTCTGTGTATGCTTTTACTAAAGCTTTTCTTCTGTTTACGGAAAGTGGTTCTGGGAAGCAGTCACGGCTGACAGCTACAATACCAATTTTTACTTCTGGTGCGTTATTCATTTCTTGTTTTCCTCCTTGTTCCCTTCTGGGATTCCTTTTTAATACAACCGCTTTAACACGGTTCTTATTCATTTACATTCAGGTTCTTTCCAACCAGTCCGATGTGGCAGCCTTCATCTAATCCGCCCTCTGGATGTCCGATCAGCCATTTGTTCTTAGCTGTAATCAATGCATCCTCCCAATCGGCATGAGATGCTTCCAGTGGATAATTTGTTTCTGCTGGCAGAACAATTGACACTTTAAAGCCTTCTCCCTTTACGCTGCATGGAGCGTAGTGAAGTGTGGTTGCATACACCTCAACAGCAGTTCCCTTTGGAAGTAAGAATGCCTCCATTAAAGAGGTGTCATAGGTGAAATCATCTGTAATATCCTGCTGGCTTCCTACAATCAGAATGGCATCTGTTGCAGCCACATTGATTTCGGAGCTTCTGTGATACTCCACTGCGTTCAGCAGATCATTGTGACCGTTGCAGTAACCAATCTCAATGGGAAGCTCACCATAGACTTTATTCTTTAATTCCTCATATACAGGAAGTGCTTCTAATTCTTTGATGCTTGGCTCATATGCCACGCCCTCTGGTAATGGTGTATTCTGCATTGCCTCAACCAGGCCGGAAAAATCAATGCCCTTTACAACTCTTCCATATTTGCGAAATTTCGCATCCGTTACGTCATAAATCTTCATTTCATGACCCCTTTCTATATTGATATAGCTATTATCAGCTTTTAAATCTCAAATTCTTTACTGAATCTTTTTAAAAAGCTCTTTGCAGGCTGGATAAATCTGCTTGAACTGCTGATATCTTTCTTCATATTTTGCAACTAATTCCGGATCCGGCTCAACGGTATCTACGATTTTAACAATCTTAGCTGCCGCATCCTCCACACTTGCGAATTCACCATTTGCAACTGCTGCCAGCATTGCACCGCCAAGTGCAGGTCCCTCTTCACTCTCGATGACATCAACCTTTACATTGAGGATATTGGCAATCATCTTTTTCCAAAGCGGGCTCTTTGCTCCACCACCGCAGATTTTGGTTCTGTCAATTTTGATTCCAAGTGCCTTTGCTACTTCAAAGGAATCACGAAGTGCAAATGCAACACCCTCCAAAACTGCCTGAGTCATATCGGCTCTTGTGGAATCCATAGTAAGACCAATAAAGGTTCCTCTTGCCTGTGGATCATTGATTGGCGATCTCTCTCCCATTAAATATGGCAGGAAGTACACATGATTTTCGCCAAGCTTTGTAATCTGTTTCTGCTCCGCTGCGTAATCCTTGGTGCCGATGATTTCATCCATCCACCATTTGTTACAGCTGGCTGCACTCAGCATACATCCCATTAAATGGTAATGTCCATCTGCATGTGCAAAAGCATGAAGTGCGTTAAATTTATCTACTCCGAATTTCTCGGATGAAATGAAGATGGTTCCACTTGTTCCAAGGGAAATGTTGCAATTTCCATCTCCAACTGTTCCTGTTCCAACAGCGGCTGCTGCATTGTCTCCGGCGCCTGCAACGATTTTACAGGTTTCAGGGATGCCAAGTTCAGCTGCGACAGCAGGTTGAAGCGTACCTACTGTCTCATAGCTTTCATAGATCCTGGCAAGCTGGCTTTCACTGATTCCACAGATGTCACACATCTGTTTGGACCAGCACCTGTTCTTAACATCAAAGATGAGCATTCCTGATGCATCAGACACATCGGTGCAGTGTACGCCGGATAATTTATATGCAATATAATCTTTAGGGAGCATAATTTTGTTGATTCTGGCAAAATTCTCAGGCTCTTTATTTTTTACCCATAGAATTTTTGGTGCCGTGAATCCTGTAAAAGAAATATTTGCGGTGTACTCAGAAAGCTTATCTTTGCCGATTACATTATTCAAGTAATCACATTCCTCTGTAGTACGTCCGTCATTCCAAAGAATTGCAGGTCTGATTACCTCGTCCTTGTCATCCAGGATAACAAGACCGTGCATCTGACCGCCAAAGCTTATGCCGGCCACCTGACTTTTGTCAGCGTCCCTGATCAGTTCTTTAATTCCTGCAATTACCTGTGTATACCAGTCTTCCGGTTTCTGTTCGGACCAGCCTGGGTGTGGAAAGTATAAAGGATATTCCTTTGATACGATATTTTCGATTTTTCCTGCCTCATTCATTAAAAGAAGCTTTACAGCGCTTGTTCCCAAGTCAACCCCAATATATAACATGTATGTTTCCTCCGATAAATCCCTATTCTATCAAGCATTTCTGCTTCATTTTAGCGTGCTTTTCTTGTGCTCGTGCACAAGTTCATAATATATTTTTTTGTGCTAAAATGCAATACTTATTTTTAAAATCTTTGCGTTTTCCGTGTTTTCAGCAATCTGCACGAAATTGTGCTCTCAAATTGTGCACTTTTCACGATATCCGTGCACGGTGCACATTTTTGCTTGTCTTTTTTTTATATTAAGCATAGAATATCAAATAGGTGTAAGATGCTTTATGTCCAAAAGAGTAAAGGAGACCATTATGGCAACTATTAAAGAAATTGCAGACTTAGCCGGTGTTTCCAGAGGAACCGTAGATCGTGTCCTGAATAAAAGAGGCGCTGTAAACCCTAAAACAGAAGCAAAAATCCTGGAAATTGCAAAGGCATTAGATTATAAACCAAATAAAGCGGGCATTGTATTGGCCGCACAGAAAAAGAAATTCAAATTTGGCGTGGTTATGTTTGGAATTGGCAATCCATTTTTTGATGATGTCATTGCCGGCTTCAAGGAAAAGGAGGATGAGCTTTCCGGTTACAACTGTAAAGTAATCATTCGCCGCATTTCCGCTTTCGGAGTTGAGGACCAGCTGGACGCCATCGATTCTCTTGTATCAGAGGGTATCAATGGTCTTGCTATTTCTCCGCAGAATGATTCTTCCATTGCAGCCAAGATCAATGAATTATTTGAGAAGGGTATTCCTACTGTAACCTTCAATACAGACATTGACGGTTCCAGACGAATCGGATATGTTGGAAGCAATTATTATGAGTGTGGGCAGACCGCTGCAGGATTGATTCATCTCATGACTTCCGGAACGGTGCACCTTGGTGTCATCAGTGGTTATTCACAGCTTCTTTGTCATACGGAGCGTGTTGCAGGGTTTAAATCCTGTTTAAACACTTACACCAACATGACCATCACAGAATATGCCGAAAATGGTGATGACGACTTTGTCAGCTATGAAAAAACGGCTCAGATGTTAAAGAATCACCCGGAAATCAACGCACTGTTCTTTGCTGCCGGTGGTTCCTATGGTGGATGTAAGGCGGTTTTGGCTGCCGGTCGCGAAAAAGATATGAAAATTGTCACCTTTGACAAAATAGATTCAACGATTGAGATGATTGAGCGTGGCGTAATTTCTGCAACCATCTGTCAGCAGCCCCGTATTCAGGGCTATCTCCCCCTGGAGCTTCTCTTCAATTATCTGACTACCAATGAGCTGCCTAAAAAAGAAAACAACTATACAACTGTTGAGATTAGAATTAAAGAAAACATCTGATTTTCAGCCGCAGAATGCGACCATATTCCGCACATGCTGCAGCTGTACATGATTACCCATAAAAAAAGAACCGTCCTACGGTTCTTTTTTTATGCTTCTATATTTCAAGACTAAATGTTCGCATCAAAATACCGTGCGTCCAGCTTCGAACCGAACTATTATGCGTTACCTCTACAGTTAACTCAGCCCAGGTGACCTCACGGCACATGGAAGCTTCCTCTTAGTGCTGCTGTATTCCTACCCTGACACGGTTCGTGGATTCCCATTGCGTAAGACCCGGATATCAACGCCACTTATAGAGGGCAGCCATAATAGCAAAAGCCCTAAGCCGGACATCACCCCTGCTAAAGCGGATTTCAGGTACAGGGCGCCGCTGGTGCCCCGGCTGCACGGCATGTTTTAGTATACTTGTTTTTTAATTTCTTGTCAATCCGGGATACACTTTATTGAGTCTTATCGAACCCTTCCTATGCTTTCGGATTTTTTTCTTTCTTCTTCTCTGCTCTTAATTTTACAAAGAAATCCTTTAAAACACGGCTGCATTTTTCTTCTAATACGCCACGTTCCACCTGAACCTGATGATTGAATGCCTCCATCTGCAGAAGATTTAATATGGAACCACCACAGCCGGCTTTTTGATTCATGCTCCCCATAACAACACGGCTGACTCTGGCCTGAACAATTGCACCTGCACACATTTGGCAGGGCTCCAGAGTTACATAGAGCGTGCACCCCTCCAGCCTCCAGTCCCCCAGCTTTTTGCTGGCTCTCCTGATTGCTGTTATTTCCGCATGGGAGAGAGTACTGTGATCCGTATTTCTGCGGTTATAGCCTCGTGCTATGATTTCCCCATCCTTCACAATCACGCATCCAATGGGAACCTCTCCAAGCTTAGCCGCCTTTTTGCTTTGTCTGAGCGCCTCTTCCATAAAGGATTCATCGATTTCTCTCTGTTTTCTTTGAAGGATTTCCTCTTCCTTTTCTTTTTCTTTTTTTCGCTCTTCCCGCAGCATTCTCTTTCTCTGTGATTTAGTCAGTTCTTCCATTTTCTATTTCAGCTCCGTAAAATAATATCCAAAACTACCTGTCTGCAAGGGCTTCTCTCCAGAAATCAGCTCGCCTCTTCTGACCGGCACAAATTCAGGAAAGCCAAACATGGATGCCACCATCTGTTCCCGTTCAAAATAATTTCCCGGGACACCCAGCTTTTTTCCACCTTCCTGCTCTTCTATTACAACATGACCATAATTATAAAACCCATGGAGCAGAAAGCTGTTATGAACATAAGCGCGAAATTCCAGCTCATCCTCTGTCAAAACAGCCAGATGAATCACCTTTCTTCCAAAGCTGTTCTCCTCCAGAAAATCTTCGCCGTCCCCGGTCCTGTCATCTATAGCTTCCTGCTCCTCCTGTGATGCGGCAATTGCCCCATCCATGGGATTGACCTCTTTCGGCACGGCTTCCTCAGTGTGCTTAGAGGCCGAAGCTCTTCTTCCTTCCTCTGAAGAAAAATAGCGCCCCGATTCACATACCACAGCCAGCTGTGCTACAGAAAGTTTGTCCGAAATTTTTTTACAGGCATCCCTTCCCAGTGTTAAGAAAAGCTTTCCCTGAGCATCACTTTTACATGCCAAACAGGGAAAGGTGTCTTCCCACAAAAGTATCTGCGTTCCACCATCCATGTAAAAAAAGGAAAAAAGAGCTGGAAAGTCGCGCTCATTTGCTGCCGGAAATCCCGAAAGCTCCAGCTTTCCAGACATCTGGCCTTCGTTGCCAAAGCATAAAAATTTAATTACGCAACTGTCTTTGCTCCATTTTTCTTTCTTTTCTTCTTTTAAATACCAGATTTTTTTCACAACGTCACCCCCCTATCTTAAAAATATGAGACAGGTGATGACTTTATGTCTTTTCAGCCGTATTTTTAATAGCTGATTGACTCCAGATATTTCATATAATTGACAACCATAAGTGCAATCTTTAATGTCAGTGCGTCATCAAAAATTCGGATATCTAACCCTGTTGCCTTCTGAAGCTTTTCAAGGCGGTATAACAGCGTATTTCTATGGACATACAGCTGTCTTGCGGTTTCCGACACATTCAGATTATTGT
The DNA here is from genome assembly GCA_964619485.1 of uncultured Lachnospiraceae bacterium. Lineage (GTDB taxonomy): Bacteria > Bacillota > Clostridia > Lachnospirales > Lachnospiraceae > UBA2882. Next base: position 1,416 of record CAZUCI010000033.1, on the reverse strand, counting down.
CCAAAAACATATTGATTGTATTCAGCGTCTCCTCGTCAAACTCATCCGGGATATGCTCCCCAAAGATTTCCTCAATAAACATCTTACACAAATTGATGGGAAGCTGATAAATCAAACGTCCAATCCCCAGTGTACTATATGCGACAACGTTCTTATCCGCATAAAAGATTTTGCCAACGTCAAGCGCCATTTTTGCCTCTTTATAGCTCTTGGAAACATCCTTCAATTCTTCCACAATAGTTCCATATGCAATTTTTGCATTTACCATGATTTCCGTATTCATCATTCCAAGAATCATGGCGGAAGCATTTTCCAGCTCTTCGTAGTTTTCCTCTTCCCCTAATTGTTTAATGACAATCAGGTTCTGTTCATCTACGGCCGTTACAAAATCACCTGACTGTGCCGAAAAAATATTTTTCAGCATTTCCATGGTTCCATTATCATTTTCCTTTTCCACTTCAATCAATATGACTGCTCTGCGCTGGGAAATATCAATATGGAGCTTTTTGGCCCGATTATATATATCAACCAAAAGGAGATTATCCAAAAGAAGATTCTGAAAGAAATTGTTGCGGTCAATTCTCTCTTTATAAGCAATCAATAAATTTTCCAGCTGGCTTACCGCAATTTTGGCAATGGTATTTTCCTCTACTGAATCGCCGCATACAACAATATATGCCGCCTCTCCCTCGTCATAAACCTTTAAATAGTGATTTTCTGCTATGGTCTGACATTCTGCCGCTGATGCTGCAAAGGCTGTAATTTCATCCATGGGGAAGGTTTCCTTCTCTCCTGTAGATGCAATTTTTATCCCTGCATTATCAACAACCGCCAGCTTCACCTTGGTGATTGCCTTTAAATCATCAATGCATGTCTGTATTACCTGTGTTGTAAGCAACTTGAATACCTCCATTTCTCTTTGTAGCTTTACTATCAAGCATATTATAAGCAAAAAAAGGGAGATACCTATGTATCTCCCCTTGTAAATTCAGACTAGTTAGTAATAACCATTTCTGTTTCTTTATCAAAGATGTGAATCTTCTCAACATCAATAGCGAATTTAACAACATCGCCAGGTCTAGCTGTTGTACGGCCATCTACTCTTGCTGTCATAGGGAACTCTTCTAAATCGAAGTATAAGTAAACTTCAGCACCAAGTAATTCGTATACCTTTACAGTAGCTTCAAATGTGCTCTGAGGAGAAGCCTCAACCATCATTTCAGAATCATATACATCCTCTGGACGAATACCAAATGTAACTGTTCTTCCGTTGTATCCACCCTCAATCAGTTTTTTGGATTTAGCTGGTGGTAATGGAATAAAGTGACCAGCAACCTTTAATACTGCTGTATCATCAACAACCTCTACGACTGCATCTAAGAAGTTCATCTGAGGAGATCCCATGAATCCTGCAAC
>CAZUCI010000032.1:0-32036 GCA_964619485.1 uncultured Lachnospiraceae bacterium | reverse complement strand
TAAAAATATTTCTGTGAAAAACGCTGTTGACACGCTATAAAGATTGATTTTATAAGGCCTGAGGGGATGCAAGAGGTATCCTTTCAGGTCTTTTTTTGTGAAAGAATACCAATTGATTTTTCTCCATGGGAGGAAATATAATAGAACTATTCTAAATAACAGAGAGCAGGCAATGCTTATCTGGATAAATCAGCACATTCTGTGCAAGCTGTTTCTCCCTGACCGGGAGGAGAATTCCCTGTGAAAAAACAAAATCAAATATCAAATGGATTTATTTGGTGGATTTATTTAGTGAATTTATCTAATGAATTTATTTAATGAAGTAATTAAATTTATGATGAAAGGAAACGCATGAAAATTCAATATGTGTACGAGACTGGATTAAGAAAGCCCCTGAACGAGGACGCCATTCTGGCCAGATCCACAAGGCTTGGGAAGAAAGTGGTAACCATGGGTGTCATCTGCGATGGAATGGGTGGAGTAGGCAACGGTGCTTTGGCATCTGGTATCTGTGTGAGTGAGCTGGAGAAATGGTATGACCATCAGCTGATTCCCTTTTTACAGACACAAAGCTTATCAAACCCCATTTGGAAAAGAAGAGTACAGATACTGGGAAAGCGATGTATTTACAAGATAAACCGCTCTTTATTTGAAAAAATGAGAAAGGAGCAGGCCTCCATGGGAACAACCATGACAATGCTGCTTCTGATTGGGGAAAATGCATTTTTCTTTCACATCGGTGACAGCAGGCTGTACCGGTTTCGCAGCCTTTTTGGCTTTGTAGACTGCCGGAGACTTACGACAGACCATGCGAAGGAGCACAGGCTAACCCGGTGTCTGGGATTGAACCCGGATGGACTGGTGGATGTGAAGACCTGGAGGGTGAAGCGGAGGGACATTTTTTTATTATGCTGTGATGGTTTTTGGCATTTTTATGATAGAGATATTTGGAAAAAATCCTTTGGAGAAACGGGAAAGAGAACGGAGGAGCAGGCTGGAAGATGTCTGGAGTCCTGGGCAGACTATGTTATGAAAAAGGGCGAAAGGGATAATATATCGGCGCTGCTTTTATGGGAGGATAGTTGATATGAAAAAAGACAGGTATGAGGTGCTACGGCTCCTTGGAGAAGGAAATCAGGGAAAGGTTTTTCTGGTAAAGAATCTTCATACAGGAGGCTTGAGTGCAATGAAGCGTATGCCTTTTGGAACAGATGGAGAGGGACGGCAGGTTTTGAACAGAGAGTGTGAGGTACTGGTAAAAATGAATGGGAGAGGAACGCCTTTTTTGGAGGATTACTGGGAAGAGGGTGAAGAGGCTGTTCTGGTAATGCAGTATATTGAGGGAGAAAATCTGCGAAAATATATGATGGAGAAAAAGGTTCTTTCGGAAAAAGAGACCCTGGCTATTATCAGAAGGGTGGCTGAGATTCTAATGAGACTGCAGGAGACGGGGGAACGGTACATCTATTGCGATTTGAAGCCGGAAAATATAATGCTGTCTTTGCAGCAGGAGGTTACGCTGGTTGATTTTGGCGGGGTATTAAAGCAGGGAGAGAAAAACAGGATAAGAAAGGGAACGAAGGAGTATCTTCCGGCGGGCGAGCCTTTTTCAGTTCTGACAGATATTTATTCCGTGGGGATTCTAATGTTTGAGATGATGACAGACTGCATTCCCGGGGAGGGAGCAGAGCTGGATAGACTCAATTCTGTTTTTATTTCTGATGCGGCAAGAGCGCTTGTGCTGAAGGCAATTCATAAAAATCCGTCGGAGCGGTTTGCGTCCATGCGTGAGCTGGTAACAAAATTAGGGGAGGTATCATACATGAAAAATAATCGTAAAAAGAAAGGCCTCAAAAAGAAAAGCCTGGGACAAAAAAATATGTATTTGGGAGAGCTGAAAAGAATACACTTGCAGGGAATGATGGTTGCATTTTTATTGCTTGTCTTATGTGCATCCCTGTTTCTGCCTGCCAATCTGTCAGGGAAAACCACAGTTGTTGGAGCGTCAAAAAACAATTTTTCCTGGAGGGTTGAAAGAAAGCTGGAGGAGATGGGGACGGCAGAAAAAGTCAATTCGTATGATCTGGTGACAAAGGATGAATATGGGAGAAAGGTGTTGTATCGCACCAATTGATTGGAATTGTCATAGAATTGTCCATTTTTCAGTTGACCTTGCTTTTTCCTATAGAGAGATGCTATCATAGAAGATAAATCCAGTAATAAGTAAAGGAGATTTTTTTATGTATAGAGAGCATACGAAGATTGTAAAAATTGGGGACAAAATCATTGGTGGAGGAAATCCAATTTTGATTCAGTCCATGACAAATACAAGGACAGAGGACGTGGAGGGAACAGTTGCACAGATTTTACGGCTTGAGAAGGCCGGCTGTGATATCATAAGGTCCACCGTTCCAACACAGGAGGCTGCAGATGCAATTGGAAAAATCAAGAAGCAGATTCACATTCCGCTTGTTGCAGATATTCATTTCGATTATAAAATGGCCATTGCAGCCATGGAGAATGGCGCGGACAAGATTCGTATCAATCCGGGAAATATCGGTGGAAAAGCAAAACTTGATGAGGTAGTCCGTGTTGCAAGAGAGCGAAATATACCAATTCGTGTCGGCGTCAATGGCGGCTCCCTGGAAAAGGAGCTGGTGGAAAAATATCATGGTGTTACGCCGGAAGGAATTGTGGAGAGTGCACTTGATAAGGTTCACATGATTGAGGAGGCAGGCTACGATAACATGGTTATCAGCATCAAATCCTCCAATATTCCTATTTGTACGAAAGCACATGAGCTTCTGGTGGAGAAAACCAGCTATCCTCTTCATATTGGTATTACAGAGGCTGGAACGCTCTATGGAGGAAATATTAAATCAGCTGTCGGTCTGGGAATTCTTTTACACGAGGGAATTGGCGATACCATGCGTGTTTCTCTTTCCGGAGATCCGGTTGAGGAAATTCGTTCCGCAAAAGTCATTCTTCGTTCCTTAGGTCTGTATAAGGAGGGTATTGAGGTTATTTCCTGCCCGACCTGCGGCAGAACAAGAATTGATCTGATTGGCCTTGCTAATCAGGTTGAGGAGATGGTTGCTGATATCCCCCTTAATCTGAAGGTTGCGGTTATGGGCTGTGCGGTCAATGGTCCTGGAGAGGCAAAGGAGGCAGACATCGGAATTGCTGGTGGAATTGGAGAAGGTCTTCTTATTAAAAAGGGAGAAATTGTTCGAAAAGTTCCGGAGGACCAGCTGCTTGCTGTTTTGAGGGATGAGCTGTTAAATTGGAAAAACGATTGAGAAGAAGAATAAATGGAGAAAAAGATTTTTTTAGAAACATTTCCGACGCTGCAGGTAAAGCGAGATTTACAGGACGCTTTTGCAGATGTCTGGATTGAACATATATTTACAACTAAAAAAAGAGATATCCTGCGTATCTATATTTCAGCTAATCGTATTGTTGAAAAAAAAGATGTCTTTGCCATGGAGCAGCAGATAAAGAAGCAGCTTTTTGCCAATGCGAATATAATGATTAAAATATACGAACATTTTCAGCTTTCACAGCAGTATACGCCCAAAAATCTGTTCCAGGAATACAGGGACAGTCTGCTTCTGGAATTAAAGGAGCTGAGCCCAATTATGTTCAGTATGCTGAAAAAAGCAGAAGCCCGGTTTCAGGATGAGCATGTTATCTTTCAAATGGAAGAGATTCTTCCCTTTAAAGAAAAAGAGGCTGATTTTCTTTCTCTTGTTGAGAAAATTTTTACAGAGCGATGTGGTGTGGCGGTGAAACCGTCCATTACCTATGTTGCAGCGAAGGAAAATAAGCTGAAAAAGGACGAGGAAATCCGATTGCAGCGTCAGGTTGATGAGATTGCAAACCGGCTGAATCAGGGGAGTGAGACAGAGGAGCTTCCGACTGATGGCGGGGAGAGTGCACCCTCGAGTGTGGACAATGGCAGGGAGAAGGAGGCTGCTCCTGCAGCCAAAAGCAATTATGCGGAAAGAACCTCCAAATATGGCGGCGGCCGTTCTTATCAGGGTGGCCGAAAGGATTTCAGACAGAAAAAATGTGATGACCAGAATGTAATCTGGGGCAGCCGTGACATTGAGGAAGAGCCGATTTCTCTTGAGCAGATTGTGGGAGAGATGGGCGAGGTTGTTGTACGTGGAAAAATGCTTACCTTAGAGCTGAAACCGATTCCCAAGATAGAGAAGACAATTGTCATTTTTGCTTTGACAGATTTTACAGATACAATCATGGTAAAAATCTTTGTGAAGGACGATATGCTGGAGGAATTCACAGAGAAGCTGAATGTAAAAAAAGGTACTTTTTTGAAAGTAAAGGGTGTGGTTGCTCTTGATAAGTATGATCATGAGTTATCTATAGCCTCAGTCAGTGGCATTAAGCTGATTCCTGATTTTACGGTATCAAGAATGGATTACGCAGCGACAAAACGTGTGGAGTTGCATTGTCATACCAAGATGAGTGATATGGATGGAGTCTCAGAAGTAACTGATATTGTCAAGCGTGCTTATAAGTGGGGACATCCGGGGATTGCGATTACGGATCACGGAGTTGTTCAGGCACTTGCGGATGTTTTTCACACCTGGTGTGATCTTTGGGATGCAGAAAAAGCTCGCTGCAAAGAGGCGGGAATTGAGCCTGACAGACAGAACTTTTTCAAGCTTATTCTCGGTGTAGAGGGATATCTTGTTGATGATTTAAAGGAGATTGTCGTCAACGATAAGGGGTATGATTTAAAGGAAAAATATGTGGTATTTGATTTGGAAACCACAGGCCTATCTCCTGTTAACAACCGGATAATTGAAATCGGTGCTGTAAAGGTTGAAAATGGAAGGATTACCGATAAATTTTCCACTTTTGTGAATCCTGATGTACCTATTCCCTACAAAATAACGCAGCTGACAAGCATTACAGATAATGATGTTATGAATGCACCTTTTATTGAAACGGTTCTTCCTGATTTTCTCTCCTTTTGTGAGGGCTGTATCATGGTTGCCCACAATGCATCCTTTGACATGAGCTTTATCATGGAAAATGTGGCAAGACTGGGAATGGAGCGTGAATTTACCAGCCTGGATACGCTGGGGGTGGCGAGAATTCTTTTGACCAATCAGTCAAAGCATACCCTTGACGCCTGTGCCAAGACCCTGGGAATTTCACTGGAAAATCACCATAGAGCTGTTGATGATGCACAGGCTACCGCTGAAATTTTTGAAAAATTTCTTGTGATGCTTGAACAGCGTGGAGTGACAAAGCTTTCTCAAATTAATGCCATGGGTACTGACAATGTGGAAGCTGTTCGGAAACTGAAATATTATCATGTTATTATTTTGGCAAAAAATGAAATTGGACGCATTAATTTATATAAGCTTGTATCGGAATCCCATCTCACCTATTTCAGTAAAAGACCGAAAATTCCTAAGAGTCTTCTGCAGAAATACCGAGAGGGTCTGATTGTTGGAAGCGCCTGCGAGGCAGGAGAGCTTTACCGTGCAATGCTCGATGGAAGAAGTGATGCAGATTTATATAAAATTGCGGATTTTTATGATTATCTGGAAATTCAGCCTCTTGGAAACAATGAATTCATGATTGAATCTCCGAGAGTGGAGAGCGTTACCTGCATGGAAGATATCATGGATTATAATAAAAAAATTGTGGCAATCGGAGAAGCACTGCATAAGCCTGTCTGTGCAACCTGTGATGTTCATTTCCTGGACCCGGAGGATGAGGTATATCGTCGAATTATTATGGCAGGAAAGGGCTTTAAGGAGGATAAGCAGGCACCGCTTTATCTGCGTACCACAGAAGAGATGCTGGAAGAATTTTCTTATCTTGGCAGTGATAAGGCACGGGAGGTGGTTATCACCAATACCAACCTGGTGTGTGATGCCATTGAGTCCATAGACCCTGTCAGACCGGATAAGAGTCCGCCAATCATCCCCAATTCGGATGAGATTCTGACCAAAATCTGTTATAACAGAGCCCATGAATTATATGGAGAGGTTTTGCCGGATGTGGTTGAGAAGCGGCTGGAAAAAGAGCTGAATGCCATTATTAAAAATGGATTTGCCGTTATGTACATTATTGCACAGAAGCTGGTTTGGAAATCAGTGGAGGATGGGTATCTGGTTGGTTCCCGTGGATCTGTTGGTTCTTCTTTTGTTGCCAACATGGCCGGAATCACGGAGGTTAACTCTTTAAGTCCGCATTATTACTGTACAAAATGTCATTACTATGACTTTGATTCGCCGGATGTTAAGGCCTATTCAGGGAAAGCGGGCTGTGACATGCCGGATAAGGTGTGCCCAAATTGTGGTGAAATGCTGAAAAAAGATGGATTTGATATTCCATTCGAGACCTTCCTTGGATTTAAGGGAGACAAGGAGCCTGATATCGATTTGAATTTCTCGGGTGAGTATCAGAGTAAAGCCCATAAGTATACAGAGGTTATTTTTGGAGCAGGACAGACCTATCGTGCGGGAACCATTGGTACTCTGGCAGATAAGACTGCATTTGGCTATGTGAAAAATTATTTTGAAGAGAGAGGTATCCCAAAGAGAACCTGTGAAATTGACCGCATTGTTTTGGGATGTACAGGAATCAGACGTTCAACCGGACAGCATCCCGGTGGTATTGTTGTTTTGCCTGTAGGAGAGGAAATTAACTCTTTTACCCCGATTCAGCATCCTGCAAATGATATGACCACCGATACGGTAACTACTCATTTTGACTATCATAAGATAGATCACAATCTGTTAAAGCTTGATATCCTTGGTCATGATGATCCTACCATGATTCGTATGCTTCAGGATTTGACCGGCTTAGACCCGGTAACAATTCCGCTGGACGATAAAGATGTCATGTCTTTATTCCAAAGTACCAAAGCGTTAAAGGTCACCCCGGAAGAAATAGGAGGATGCCCACTGGGCTCTCTTGGTATTCCGGAATTTGGCACGGATTTTGTTATTCAGATGCTTTTGGATACCAAACCCCAGTCCTTTACGGATCTGGTCCGTATTTCAGGACTGTCACATGGTACAGATGTATGGCTGGGAAACGCACAGACCCTGATTGAAGAGGGAAAGGCCACAATCGGTACTGCAATCTGTACCCGTGATGATAGTATGATTTACCTGATAGATAAAGGGATAGAAGAGGGTCTTTCCTTTAAAATCATGGAGAGTGTTAGAAAAGGAAAGGGCTTGAAGCCTGAAATGGAGCAGGCCATGGTGGACAATGGTGTTCCGGACTGGTACATCTGGTCCTGCAAAAAGATTAAATACATGTTCCCCAAGGCTCATGCGGCGGCTTATGTTATGATGGCCTGGCGAATTGCCTATTTTAAAGTGAATTATCCTTTGGCTTATTATGCTGCATATTTCAGTATTCGTGCCTCGGCATTTTCCTATGAAATTATGTGCCAGGGACAAACCAGACTGGAGGCAACACTGGCTGATTATAATGCCAGAAAGGATTCCTTATCTAAGAAGGAGCAGGATACAATTAAGGATATGAAGATTGTCCAGGAAATGTACGCAAGAGGCTATGATTTTGCTCCAATTGATTTGTATCAGGCCCATTCCAGGCTGTTCCAGATTATAGATGGAAAACTGATGCCTTCCTTTAACAGCATTGACGGCATGGGCGATAAGGCTGCAGAATCCTTGATGGAAGCTGCAAAGGGTGGCCCGTTCCTGTCAAAGGATGATTTGCGTCAAAGAGCAAAAATCTCCAAGAGTATCGTCGATTTAATGGGAGAAATGAAACTGCTGGGAGACATTCCGGAATCTAATCAGATCAGTTTGTTTGATTTTGCAATATAATGTGAAAATGGTCATATAGCTGAAAATGTAACTGTGCATATGACTGGGTATATAAGTTAATATATAGCTGGCAGGCTGTGGAACTTACATTGTTTCACAGCCTGTTTGATGTTGTGGTAAAATTTCAGATTAGGTTTTACCGATGCAAAGGGGATACAAAGTGGATACAAAGAGGATATAAAAAGGATATAAAGTGGACACAAAGAGGATATAAAGTGGATACAAAGAGGATGCAAAGAGAATGCAAAGGGCAAATTTTATTGTATACAAAATTTTGCATGTCTTTTTTAGCCCTTTTAGTCCATTTTCCTTGAGAAAGAGTTGGATTCAGAGCAAAAATACATGCAATTATAGAAGATGATAAAAAATTGCATGTTCGTCGATAGCAAAAACACATGCAATTATTGATTGAAAAGAAAAATTGCCTGTTGGAGCAGGCTCATCAGCTTTGAGATATATCTGAAATGCCTTAAAATACCGGAGAAAAGCCTAAAAACAACTCTATATAAGAAAAAATGCAAATTTGGATACATGCAATTTTTAGGAAAATCAAATTTTTGCATGTAAGCGTATATTTTCAACAGCTGAGTATTCCACAGTGAACCAAGAATTGCCCTGGCATTGCATAGTGAAGCGAGAATTGCCCTGGCATTCCACAGTGAAGCGAGAATCGCTCACACCTTCCATAGTGAATCTGGAATAATGCCCAGGCGTTCAATGAAAACGTTCAATTAATCAGGTCATGCCATGTAATTTCACATCAGAAAATGCATTATGTAAACCGGTTGGACGCTGGAGAGGACAATTCTGTTCCAGCGTCCAAAAAAGAGATAATTATTGGACGACAGTGATATAGCAAGTATCCTGGCATCTAAAATTGAATAGGAAGTCGCCTGTTTTCAATTATGTAAACTACTTATGTCAACTGTTTTGGACGATGTCAGACATTTGTGCTTCTGACGTCCAAAACGGATTTTGCAGGAATCACAACAAACTTAAACAAGCCACAACAGGCCTCAACAAGCCACAACAAGCCTTAACAAGCCTCAACAAGCCACAACAAGCCACAACAAGCAAGAGAGCAGTACACAACAAGCCAGAAAAGGACACAACAAGTAATAAAAGGCCACAACAGGTCAGAGAACAGGCCAACATATGCTAAAATCGGTAACGGCAAATAAAAATACACAAAAAAATACCTTAGAGCCATTTGCATGGTTTCTAAGGTTTTTTCGGGTTGGGCTATTCTATTAAAATAGTCAGCAGCTTGTAGGGGAATCGAACCCCTGATTCCGCCGTGAGAGGGCGGCGTCTTAGCCTCTTGACCAACAAGCCATGTGGACCGTTTCAAAACGTCCTTGCTTAATATACTAAATATATAAGAAAAAAGCAAGCACTTTTTTCAAAATATTTAAAAATTATTGTTAGATTTTACATTCGACCTCAATTTCTTACAAAAGTCTTACCATTATTTGATAGTTGCGTGTCGAGCTTTCTGTTAAATTTGATATTGTTCAAGGGAACAGAAAATTCCCGGTGAGCAAAAAGATAAACAAAATAGAAACGAGGAAAAATTATGAAAATCAGAACAAACAGAATCCTTGCTCTTGTTGGAGCAACCGCTTTAATGATTGGAACATTAACAGGTTGTGGAAGCACAGAGGCTGCTACGGATGATACAGCAGCAGTAGAGAGCACAGAGGAAACAACAGAAGACACTGCAGCAACAGAAGAGACTGCTACAGAAGAAACAGCTACAGAAGAAACAACAGAGACAGAAAGCACAGATGCTAACTTAAGCGGAACCATTACAATGGCAGGAAGTACTTCCATGGAAAAACTTGCTAATGCAGTTGCAGAAGCATTCATGGCAAAATATCCTGGAGTTACAGTATCAGCAGAATTTACTGGTTCTTCAGCAGGAATTGAATCCTTAGCAGCAGGCAGTGTTGATATCGGAAATTCTTCCAGAGCATTGACAGATGATGAAAAGGCAGCTGGCGCTGTTGAGAACATTGTTGCTATCGATGGTATCGCAGTTGTTGTTAACCCAGCTACTACAGTAGAAGGCTTAACACAGGAAGACCTTTCAGCTATTTACACAGGAAGCGTTAAAAACTGGAGCGAAGTTGGCGGAGATGATGCAGCAATCGTTGTTGTAGGTCGTGAAGCTGGTTCAGGTACCAGAGGAGCTTTCGAAGAGCTGTTAGAAATCGAAGACAAATGTGCATATGCAAATGAATTAGATTCCACAGGTGCTGTTATGGCAAAAGTTGCTGCAACACCAGGATCTATCGGTTATGTATCCTTAGATGTTATTGATGATACAGTAAAAGCATTAAAAATCAATGATGTTGAGCCAACAGCTGACAATATCAAAGCAGGAAATTATGTACTTAGCAGACCTTTCGTAATGGCTACAACTGGAGAAATTTCTGCACAGAACGATAATGTAAAAGCATTATTTGACTATCTTCAGTCTGACGAAGGTAAAGAAGTAATCAGCGGTGTGGGTCTTATCACAGTTGATTAATAAATCCTACAAAAGATAAAACCAGAAAAGGGTGACGAACAGTCACCCTTTTTAAACAGATAACACTGTCTTGAAACAGATAACACTGTCTTTAAACAGATAACACTGTCTTCAAACAGATAACACTAACTATAAGCAGAAACTATAAACAGAAAGAATTTGCAAAGGAAAATTATGAGCAAAGAAAAATATTCCATAATGAAAAACAGAAAAAATAAATCCATGGTGGAGCAGGTCGCAGAAGTGATTTTCACTTTTTGTGCATTGATTGCAATTTTGGCAGTTCTCTCAATCACGGTTTATATGATTATAAATGGAACCCCGGCACTTTTCCAGGTGGGAATTAAGGAAATTCTCTTCAGCAGCGCATGGGATCCGGCAAATAAGACACAGCCGACCTTTGGTATCTTATATGTAATCCTGACATCAATCGTCGGAACAGTTTTAGCAATTTTAATCGGGGTACCAATTGGACTTTTTACAGCAGTTTTTCTTGCTGAAGTTGCGCCTAAAAAGCTGGCAGCAATTCTTCAGACAGCAGTTGAGCTTTTGGCAGGCATCCCATCTGTTATTTATGGTTTGCTTGGACTCATGATTTTGAATCCACTGATGTATAAGGCCGAGCTTGCTATTTTTAAAGGGTCTGAGACCCATACCTTTACCGGTGGCGCCAATCTGATTTCCGCAGTTCTGGTTCTTGCAGTCATGATTCTGCCAACAGTAATCAATATCAGCGCTTCTTCTCTGAATGCGCTTCCAGGTCAGTTAAAATCCTCCTCACTGGCACTTGGAGCCTCCCACATTCAGACAATTTTCAAAGTGCTGATCCCGGCTGCAAAATCTGGTATTATTACGGCTGTTGTACTTGGAGTAGGAAGGGCAATCGGAGAAGCGATGGCAATTACACTGGTATCCGGAAGCTCAGTTAATATTCCGCTGCCATTTAACTCAGTTCGATTCCTGACTACAGCGATTGTAAGTGAGATGGGATATGCAAGCGGAACCCACAGACAGGTACTCTTTACAATAGGACTGGTGCTGTTTGCATTTATTATGATTATCAATATCTCATTGAGCAAGATTTTGAAAAAGGGGGAAAAAGAGAATGACTAATACAGAAAGCATATGCCGTTCTAATAAGAAGGTGTCAGATCTTTGTCTTATGTTTCTCATTTATCTTGCTGCGGCTTTTTCCGTGCTGATATTGGTAGGAATGCTTGCCTATGTCTTCGTGAAAGGCGTAGGAGTAATTGACTGGAAATTTTTGACGACGGTTCCAAGTGCTATTGGTGGTACCTTTGGAATTGCAGGTAATATAGTAAATACCTTATATATTGTCTTTATCACTATTTTAATATCCACGCCAATTGGAATTGGTTCTGCAATTTATTTGAATGAATATGCAAAACCGGGAAAATTTGTCAAGCTGGTAGAATTTACAACAGAGACACTTTCCGGTATTCCATCTATTGTTTTTGGTTTGTTTGGAATGGTATTTTTTGGAACAGTTTTACATCTTGGGTATTCCATACTGACCGGTGCATTGACATTAACACTGATGGTGCTCCCACTTATTACAAGAAATACACAGGAAGCATTAAAGAGTGTTCCTGAGTCCTACAGATCAGGTGCTCTTGGAATGGGTACTACCAAATGGTATATGATTCGTACTATTTTACTTCCATCGGCCATGCCGGGAATTATCACAGGTGTTATCCTTTCCGTCGGAAGAATCGTAGGCGAATCTGCAGCATTGATGTTTACAGCAGGAAGCGGTTATCTTTTGCCAAAGACGGGACTTGGATATCTGCAAAAGATTATTCAGCCTGGTGGAACATTGACAGTACAGCTTTATCTGTGTATGTCAAAGGCACAGTATGATGAGGCTTTCGGTATCGCAGTTGTCCTCCTGGTTCTTGTATTTTTAATCAATATGGCAACAAAGCTTCTGACCCGCAAATTCGATGTAAATAAAGCAAATCAATAGGAGAAATAGTAATGAGTGACGTGAAAATAAATGTAGAAAAATTGAATCTGTATTATGGAACCAATCATGCACTGAAGGATGTTGATATGAAAATCAAACCGAATGCGATTACCGCATTTATCGGCCCCAGTGGTTTTGGAAAGTCTACCTTTTTAAAAACCATCAACAGAATGAATGATCTGGTCGATGGTGTTAAGATAGATGGCCTTGTGGAGTTGGACGGAGAGAATATTTATGACCCAAAGGTTGATACCACACTGCTTCGCAAAAAAATCGGTATGGTTTTTCAGCAGCCTAACCCATTTCCAATGAGTATTTATGATAATATTGCCTATGGACCAAGAGTCCATGGAATTAAGAAAAAATCTGAGCTTGATGAAATCGTGGAGACCAGTCTTAGAGGAGCAGCAATTTTTGAAGAGGTTAAAGACAGACTGAAAAAATCTGCTCTTGGACTTTCCGGTGGACAGCAGCAGAGACTTTGCATCGCAAGAGCTTTGGCTGTGGAACCGGAGGTGCTTTTGATGGATGAGCCAACCTCAGCACTTGATCCGATTTCTACCTTAAAGGTGGAAGAGCTGATGCAGGAATTAAAGAAAAAATATACGGTCATTTCTGTCACACATAATATGCAGCAGGCAGCCCGTGTATCAGATTACACTGCATTTTTCCTTGTTGGTGAGGTAGTGGAGATGGATACCACTGATAATATCTTTTCCAGACCACAGGATAAACGTACAGAAGATTATATTACCGGTCGTTTTGGTTGATTATTCATTAACAAAAGGATCGTGGCACATAGTAAAAATGCAATTAAGGAAGAGAGGATGTTAGAATGTCTCCAAGAACTTTATTTGAAAGCGAGTTAGCAAAACTTCATGATAATCTGGAAGAAATGGGTCTTCTGGTAGAAAATAATTATGATCAGCTGTTTCAGGCCCTGAACGAGGAAGATTCTGAAACCATGGAAAGTCTGAAAAAGAATGATCGTATTGTAAATGATATGGAACGTCACATTGAATCGAAATGTCTGACACTGATTACAAAGCAGCAGCCGGTAGCAAGAGATTTACGTGTTATTTCAGCGGCACTGAAGGTGGTCATAGATTTAGAGCGCGCCTCTGATCAGATTGCGGATCTTGCAGAGCTGTTTATCAGACTGGGACTTGAGGATCTGGCCAAATATTCCAGCCATTTTCAGCCTATGTGGAAGGAAACCCAGAAAATCATGCATGCAGCAGTAGATGCATTCATTAACAGAGATTATGAAGGCTGCAAAAACGTTATTGATATGGATGACGCAGTGGATGATCTGTTTAATTTTGTAAAAGAGGATATTATCGCAGCAGTTAAGAGAAATCAGATTACCATAGATGAATGTGTCGATACACTGATGGTAGCAAAATATCTGGAAAAAATTGCAGATCATGCCGTTAATATCGGTGAGTGGGGCGTTTTCCAGGAAACTGGTGATATCGAGGATGTCCGTTTATTATAAGTTCACAAACAAATCTAAAATATAATTTATCTATGTAAAAGAAATTTTACATAGATTTTACATATACCTCTGTATATATTTTACATTAGTCAATTATGATAAAAATGTAGTATAATAAATTTGAAGTAATATTATCATAAGAAAAATGTATACAGAGGTATGTATGTTATGGATTTTTTTAGTATTTTATCAATGATCGGTGGACTGGCGCTCTTTCTATATGGAATGCACATGCTGGGAGAGGGACTGTCCAAAATTTCAGGCGGACGCCTGGAGAAAATTCTTGAGAAATTGACGTCGAATCCCATTAAAGCGGTTTTACTTGGTGCAGGGGTCACGGCGGTGATTCAGTCCTCGTCAGCGACCACGGTTATGGTCGTCGGTTTCGTTAACTCGGGAATCATGAAACTGGAGCAGGCGGTAGGAATTATCATGGGTGCCAATGTTGGTACAACCATTACCTCCTGGATTTTAAGCTTAACCGGGCTGGAGGGAGATAACTTTTTTATTCAGCTCTGTAAGCCAACCTCATTCTCGCCAATACTTGCTTTGATTGGAATTGGATTTTTCATGTTTTCCAAAAAAGAGCGAAAAAAAGATGTTGGAACAATTCTAATTGGCTTTGCAATTCTGATGTATGGAATGGAATCCATGAGCAGCGCTGTGAAACCGTTGGCGGATGTACCGGAATTTACCAACATTTTATTAATATTTAAAAATCCACTTTTGGGATTAATTCTTGGAGCTGTACTAACAGCGGTCATCCAGAGCTCATCAGCCTCTGTCGGTATTTTGCAGGCACTGGCAGTTACGGGAACCATACAGTTTTCGGTTATTGTGCCAATTATTATGGGACAGAATATTGGAACCTGTGTGACAGCGATGATATCCTCCGTTGGAGCAAGTAAAAATGCAAAGAGAACTGCTCTGGTTCATCTGTATTTTAACCTGATTGGTACGGTGGTGTTCATGGTAGTTTTCTATGCGCTGAATGGTATTTTGCAGTTTAGCTTTATGCACAGGGCGGCGACGGCAGTGGATATCGCTATTGTTCATAGTTTATTTAATATTTTTGCAACGGTTATATTGCTCCCATTTAATAAGCTGCTGGTTAAGATGGCAAATCTGACCATCAGAGATCATGTGGAGGAAAAGAAGCTGACCAGAGCTGAGCAGATGGTCAAATCACTGGATGACCGTTTCCTTGATTCTCCGTCTCTGGCAATCAACCATTGTCAGGAGGCTGCCTGTGAGATGTCACATACGGTAAAGGAAGCTTTGCTTCTTGCCATTGAACAGTATGACAGCTACTCCACAGAGAAAAATGAGAAAATACATGAGCTGGAAAATGAAGTGGACATGTATGAGGATGCACTTGGGACCTATCTGGTAAAGCTTGGTTCAAGGAAAATTTCGGAAAGAGATTCCCAGGTGGTTTCGGTTATGCTTCATACAATCGGTGATTTTGAGAGAATCAGTGACCATGCAGTCAGTCTTTCGGAATCAGCAAGGGAAACCAGCGAGAAGGAAATGGCTTTTTCAAAGAAGGCAAAGGAAGAGCTTTCTATTCTTATGAACGCAGTCAAAGAAATTGTGACAACCTCTGTTGTGGCTTTTGACACCAATGATTTAAAGCTGGCGGCCAATGTGGAGCCATTGGAGGAAGTCATTGATACATTGAATATTGAAATGAAAAACAGACATATCAAGCGTTTGCGAAAAGGAAAATGTACAATTGAGATGGGATTTATCCTGTCTGATGTAACGACTTCTCTTGAAAGAATCGCAGACCACTGCAGTAATATTGCAGTCTGCCTTCTTCAGGTAAGCGAGGAAAGCTTTGAAACACATGAGTATCTGGAAACCTTGAAGCAGTCTCATGACAGAGATTATGAGGCTTACTTCAAATCTTATCAGGACAAATATGCATTACCTTCATAAATTGTTCAGGCTAAGGGGGATTATATGGCACTTATTTATATAGTAGAAGATGATGAAAATATCAGGGAAATTGAATGCTTTGCTTTAAAAAACAGTGGCTTTACAGTAGAGGCCTTTCCTTCGGCAAAGGAGTTTTATTTCAGACTGGGAGAAAAGCTTCCATCACTGATTTTATTAGATATTATGCTTTCGGACGAAGACGGACTGACGATTGTTTCCAAGCTTCGCAACCGCTCAGATACCAAGAAGCTTCCAATTATCATGGTGACAGCTAAAACAACAGAGATTGACAAGGTAAAAGGACTTGATCTTGGTGCAGATGACTATCTTGCCAAACCATTTGGAGTTATGGAACTGATCTCAAGAGTGAAAGCGCTTCTTCGCCGCTCAGACGGACTGGAGGAGGAAAAAACACTGAAGGTTGGGGACATTCTTCTGGATGTTGAACGACATACGGTTACCTCAGGTGGTCAGCCATGTGAATTAACCTACAAGGAGTATGAACTTTTGAAGCTTCTTTTAACCAATGCGGGAATTGTAACAAGCAGGGAAATTATTTTAGACCGTGTATGGGGAACAAATTTTGAGGGCGAATCAAGAACTCTGGATATGCATATTAAAACATTGCGACAGAAGCTGAAAGAGTCGGGCAGCCGTATTAAGACAGTTCGAAATGTTGGTTATATTTTAGACTGACAGTTGACAGATAAGAGATTATACAGGTATGTGAAAATATGAAAAAGAAAATCGGGATTAAAATGATGATGATTGCCACGGTCGCAATCTTTGCCACTCTTTTTTTGGCTAATATCGCATTTTATCAGTCCTTTGAACAACAGATATTCAGTGATTTAAAGGCTTATGCCCATATTATTGAAAGTAAAAGGGATGTCACTGTCGAATCGCTGGAGAATATGGATTTTGGCGGCGAGGATATTCGTGTTACTTTAATTGATCCGGATGGGGTGGTACTCTATGATTCCTTTGTCAGTGCTTCCTCCATGGACAACCATATGGACAGGCCTGAATTTGTACAGGCTGTGCAGGACGGAGAGGCCAGTGTGAGAAGAGAGTCTGACACGATTCAGAAGAACTCCTTTTACTATGCAGTATGCCTTCCGGATCAGGAGGTGCTTCGACTTTCCAGAGAGGCGGACAGTGTGATCAGCTTTTTGCTACGGATTTCACCGCCACTTTTTCTGGTGATTTTTGCATTGTGGATTGTCTGTATTGTATTATCAAAGGTATTGACCAATAATCTGATGGGGCCCATTGAGCAGATGGCGAATCATCTGGATGATCTGGAATATGTGGAGTCCTATGATGAGCTTGTCCCTTTTATCAGACTGATTAAGAAGCAGCATGAGGATATTGTAAAAAATGCTTCCATGAGACAGGATTTTACAGCTAATGTATCTCATGAGTTGAAAACACCGCTGACAGCTATTTCCGGTTATTCGGAATTGATTGAAAATGGGATGGCAACGGAGGCGGATATTCAGCGATTTGCAGGAGAGATTCACCACAGTGCCAGCAGACTTTTGACACTGATTAACGATACAATTCGACTTTCCCAGCTGGACGCAGCAGAGGATACCAGCAGTGTGGAAGAGGTCAATCTGTATTCTGTTGCTGATACCTGCGTGAATATGCTGAAAATCAATGCGGAAAATCATAATGTTTCTATTTCACTGACTGGGAAGCCGGAGGTTATCCGTGCTGACCGCCAGATGATTGAGGAGCTGGTTTATAACCTTTGCGACAACGCAATCCGGTATAATAACAAGGATGGCTATGTACTGGTCAGTGTCGGAGAATTGAAAAATGAAAAGTACCTGCGGGTAAAGGATACAGGAATCGGAATTGCCAAGGAGCATCAGGAGCGGATTTTTGAACGCTTTTACCGTGTTGACAAGAGCAGATCGAAGTCAACCGGGGGAACAGGTCTGGGACTTGCCATTGTCAAGCATATTATAGCAAAGTGCAATGCAAGGATGGAGCTTTCCAGTGAACCGGGAGAAGGAACGGAAGTGACTATTTACTTTAAGTAGTATCGGGGTGGAAAAGTATGATTAAGAAGGAATTTATTCTGAGATTACTATGTTTTTTTACTACGGTAGCAATGGCAGTACAGTATTTTTTCCTATTGGAGAATTCCATGTTGTGTATGAAAAGCCATGTAATTATTTAACATATTTTGCATATAATATGGAACATTATAAATTGATTGTGGCCTTTTGCCTTGGTATTATGCTGTGTGATATATTAAATCAATTTAGATGTATGCTTTTGCTTTCCACTGGACTGACCCTGTCATATATAATCATTAGACGCATTACATACTATGATATTATCACGCTGCCCATGAATTGGAATGTGAAAACCATTAGTGTTCAATATACGCATTTCAAAGGTGAAATGCTGTTATCTCTGTGGTGTGCGTTGATTTTACTCTTCAGCTTTGTTTTATTCTTTTTGCAGAGAAAGGAACAGAAGCGAATGGATATACTGATTCAGACAAAGCTTTTGGAGCAAAAAATGGAAGAGGAGCGATTGATTCAATCAAAATTCTAAATAATGTTGACATTTTCTCTTTACAAGAGTAATATGGATACTAGGTTATAAGGAATTGTTTAAGAGTGGGCTTGCGGTCCACTCTTATTTATTGGATATAATGTATTTGTACATGAATTGCTTAGAACCATCTATTATAAGAAAGAAAGGTGAACATATGTCAAAAAGAGATACCTATGAATCCAAAGCAGAGCAGATGATTCTTCCTATTATAAAAGAAAATCATTTTGAACTGGTGGATATAGAGTATGTAAAGGAAGGTAGCAACTGGTATTTGAGAACTTATATTGATAAACCAGGAGGAATTACCATTGATGACTGCGAGTTGGTCAGCAGAGCTTTTTCAGAGCTTCTGGACAAAGATGATTTTATTGAAGATGCCTATATTATGGAGGTTAGCAGCCCGGGACTTCTTCGCCCAATTAAGAAAGAAAAGGATTACAAACGTAACATGGGGAAACCTGTTGAAATCCGTACTTTCAAAATGATCAATAAGCAAAAGGAATTTGTTGGAACTTTATTGGCATATGATTCTGATTTTGTAACAATTCAAACAGAACAGGAAGAAATGAAATTTGGACGTAATGAAATTGCATTGATTCGTCCGTTTGTAGAATTTGATTAGGAGGAAAAGGAAAAATGAATAAGGAATTAATGGAAGCATTGGATGTGCTGGAGAAAGAGAAGGAAATCAGTAAGGAAACACTGTTTGACGCAATTGAGAATTCTCTGATTACAGCTTGCAAAAATCATTTTGGAAAATCTGATAACATTCATGTTGAAATTAACAGGGAAACATGTGACTTTTTTGTTTGGGCTGATAAAGAGGTTGTTGAGACAGAGGAAGATGTGATGGATGACTGTCTTGAGATTTCTTTGGAGGAAGCTAAGAAGTATGACAAAAAGGCTGAAGTCGGCGGCATTGTAAAAGTGGAAATCCGCAGCAAGGAGTTTGGTCGTATTGCAACTCAGAATGCAAAAAACGTAATTTTACAGAAAATCCGTGAAGAAGAAAGAAGTGTGATTTACAATCAGTACTTCGAAAAAGAAAAGGATGTTGTAACAGGTATTGTTCAGAGATACATTGGAAGAAATATCAGCATCAATCTTGGAAAGTGTGATGCAATTCTGAACGAGAGCGAAATGGTAAAGGGTGAGGTATTCAAACCAACTGAGAGAATTAAGGTTTATATTCTTGAGGTTAAGAATACAACAAAGGGACCTCGTATCCTTGTGAGCCGTACCCATCCAGAGCTTGTTAAGAGACTGTTTGAATCAGAGGTTGCTGAAATTGCTGACGGAACTGTTGAAATCAAGAGCATTGCCCGTGAAGCAGGAAGCAGAACCAAAATGGCCGTATATTCCGAGAATCCGAATGTTGACCCGGTTGGAGCATGTGTCGGAATGAATGGTGCAAGAGTAAATTCCATCGTGGAAGAGCTTCGCGGTGAAAAAATTGATATTATCAACTGGGATGAGAATCCTGGAAACTTAATCCAGAACGCTTTATCACCAGCAAAAATTGTTGCAGTATTTGCAGATCCGGATGAGAAGACAGCAAAGGTTGTTGTTCCTGATTACCAGCTGTCACTTGCCATTGGTAAAGAGGGACAGAATGCAAGACTTGCAGCAAGACTGACAGGATACAAAATCGATATTAAGAGTGAAACACAGGCTAAGGATGCTCCTGGTTTCCGCTATGAAGATTATATGGATGATTATTCTGGAGAAGAAGAGTATGAAGAGGGCGAGGATCTGGAAAATACAGATGCTCCGGTAGAAGAATAGAGGTTTTTGCATGAGTAAGAAAATTCCAATGCGGCAGTGTGTTGGCTGCGGAGAAATGAAAGGGAAGAAAGAGATGTTTCGTATCCTGAAAACAGAGAACGATGAAATTGTTCTGGATACAACAGGAAAGCTGAACGGACGAGGTGCATATATCTGTAAAAACAGAGATTGTTTCCTTGCAGCCAGAAAAAGCAAGGGGCTTGACCGTTCCTTTAAAAGAGCTGTTTCTCCTTCCGTGTATGACATGTTGTTAAAGGAGTTTGATGAAAAAGATGAATAAACCGGATAAGGTTCTTTCCTATCTTGGCCTGGGGGCAAAGGGAAGGAATATCGTAAGTGGTGAGTTTTCGGTGGAGAAAAGTGTAAAGAGCGGAAAAGCGTTTCTGGTCATTGTCGCT
Organism: uncultured Lachnospiraceae bacterium; assembly: GCA_964619485.1. GTDB lineage: Bacteria > Bacillota > Clostridia > Lachnospirales > Lachnospiraceae > UBA2882. The sequence continues at coordinate 11,467 of CAZUCI010000032.1, read as the reverse complement.
ACAGATGCATCGGATAACACCAAGAAAATGTTTCATAATATGTGTGAATTCTATGAGGTTCCTATTGCCGAATACGGAACGAAGGATCGTTTAGGGCATGCCATTGGCAATGAAGCGCGTGCGTCCATAGCAGTACTCACTCAGGGATTGGCAGATGGCATACAAAAAGTATTATAACGGCAAAAAAGAATTCGGAGGTAAAGAATGTCGAAAATAAAAGTTTACGAACTGGCGAAAGAGCTGGATAAACATAGCAAAGAAATATTAACCCTGTTAGCAGATAAAGGAATTGAAGTAAAGAGTCATATGAGTACAATTGATGAAGATGCAGTAAATATGGTAAAGAAGACTTTGGGCGCAAAGCCTGCAACAGCTCCAAAGGCAGAGGCTCCAAAGGCAGAGGCTCCAAAGGCAGAAGCTCCAAAGGCAGAAGCCCCAAAAGCAGAGGCTCCAAAGGCAGAAGCTCCAAAAGCAGAAGCTCCGAAAGCAGAAGCTCCAAAGGCAGAAGCCCCAAAAGCAGAGGCTCCAAAGGCAGAAGCTCCAAAAGCAGAAGCTCCGAAAGCAGAGGCTGCTGACAAGAATGAGGAAGCACCAAAGAAAAAGAAAAATATTATTTTTGTAAGCAATCCTCACAACAGTAAAATGCCCGGCCAGAGAAGCAACGGTGGCGGAAATAATAACAATGGCGGAAGCAATAATAATGGTGGAAACAATAACCGTAACAACGGGAACGGTTATAACAATGGGAATGGCTATAACAACGGAAATGGTTATAATAACAATCGTAATGGGGCACGTACTTTCCAGCAACAGCAGCAGTATCGTCCGCTTCCTAAGCCAATTGTAAAACCGGCTGTACTGCCTAAGCTGGAGGATGAGTTTGCTGTTTCTGAAAAGCAGCCGGAAACAACGGCAGCAAGACCAAATACAGAGAACCATGTAAACAGATACGATAATAACCGCTCTGCAAATGGAAACAGAAATGATAATAACCGCAGCGACAATAATCGTGGTGGCTATAATAATAACCGTACCGATGGAAAAAGAGGCGGCTACAACAACAATCGCTCTGATGGAAATCGCCCGGCATACAACAACAACCGCTCTGATGGAAACCGCCCAGCGTATAACAACAACCGTCCAGATGGAAGCCGTCCGGCATATAACAATAACCGCTCTGACGGAAGCCGTCCGGCATACAATAACAATCGTCCTGACAATGGAAATCGTTATAATGGAAACAGAGAAGATGGAAACAGAAGCAATGATAACAGAAGAGGCCAGGAAGGCTCCTACAACAGAACCGGGTATAACAACAATAACAACGGCGATAACAGACGCCCGGGTGGTTATAACCAGAATAATGGGGATCGTAGAACACCTGGTGGCAATGGCGGCAATAGCAGGGATGGTCAGAGACCTTTTAACGGTGGTGACCGCAATAACAGAAGCGATGGAAGACCGCAGAATAACTTTAGAAAGCCTCAGGGTGGAGCCAAAGGCTTTGTGCCGGAGAGTCCAATTAAGGACGCTGAGAAGCATCGCGATGAAGAAAAGAGAAGACAGGGACAGGAGCGTGACAAGCGTTCCAAGAAGGATCTGATTTACGAAGAGGATGGCATGAAGGGCAAAAGTGTTATGAATGTCAATAAGCCTGGCCGTTTTATTAAACCTGAGAAGAAGGAAGAGGTTGTTGAGGAGCAGATCAAGGTAATTACAATTCCAGAAGTTATTACCATCAAAGAGCTTGCTGAAAAAATGAAGCTTCAGCCATCTGCAATTGTTAAAAAATTATTCCTCCAGGGACAGATAGTTACTGTAAATCAGGAAGTATCCTTTGAGACAGCAGAGGAAATTGCTATTGAATATGATATTATCTGTGAAAGAGAAGTAAAGGTTGATGTGATCGAAGAACTGTTGAAAGAGGATGATGAGGACGAGGCAGAAATGCAGAAACGTCCACCAGTTATCTGTGTTATGGGTCACGTTGATCATGGTAAAACATCTCTGCTTGATGCAATTCGTAAAACAAATGTTACAGGAAAAGAGGCCGGTGGAATTACTCAGGCAATCGGTGCTTATACTGTTACCATCAATGGTGAGAAGATTACATTCTTAGACACACCTGGTCATGAAGCTTTTACAGCAATGCGTATGCGTGGCGCAAATTCTACTGATATTGCAGTTTTAGTTGTCGCAGCAGATGATGGAGTTATGCCTCAGACCGTTGAAGCAATCAACCATGCGAAGGCTGCCGGAATTGAAATTATTGTTGCAGTAAACAAAATTGATAAGCCAAACGCAAATATTGACAGAGTAAAGCAGGAGCTGACAGAATATGAATTGATTCCTGTAGACTGGGGCGGAACAACGGAATTTGTACCTGTTTCAGCTAAGAGCGGCGAGGGTATTTCAGATTTACTGGAGACAATTATTCTCACATCTGAGATCCTTGAATTAAAAGCAAATCCAAACCGTCGCGCAAGAGGTCTTGTTATTGAGGCCGAGCTGGATAAGGGACGAGGACCTGTTGCAACTGTTTTAGTTCAGAAGGGAACCTTAAAGGTTGGCGACTTTATCTCAGCTGGTGCATGTCATGGTAAGGTACGTGCAATGGTCAACGATAAGGGAAGAAGAGTGAAAGAGGCAGCACCATCTACACCTGTTGAAATTCTTGGATTGTCAGACGTTCCAAATGCCGGAGAAATCTTTATTGCACATGATAACGATAAGACTGCAAAGAATTTTGCAGAAACCTTTATCGCACAGAATAAAGAGAAAAAATTAGAGGAGACTAAGAGCAAGATGTCTCTTGATGATCTCTTTAGTAAAATTAAGGAAGGCAACTTAAAAGAGCTTGATCTGATTATCAAGGCTGATGTTCAGGGTAGTGTGGAGGCTGTAAAACAGAGTCTGCTGAAGCTGTCCAACGAAGAGGTCATTGTAAAGTGTATCCACGGTGGCGTTGGTGCAATCAATGAATCAGATGTTATTTTGGCATCTGCATCCAACGCAATTATCATTGGATTTAACGTCAGACCTGATGCCACAGCAAAAACAACTGCTGAACGTGAAGGCGTTGACATGAGATTGTATAAGGTTATTTACCAGGCAATCGAAGATGTGGAAGCTGCTATGAAGGGTATGTTAGATCCTGTTTATGAAGAACAGGTAATCGGCCATGCAGAGGTAAGACAGATCTTTAAGGCCTCCGCAGTAGGTAATATTGCCGGTTCCTATGTACTGGATGGAAGATTTGAACGAGGCTGTAAGGTTCGTATCAGCCGTGAAGGTGAGCAGATTTTTGAGGGCGAGTTAGGCAGCCTGAAACGTTTCAAGGATGATGTCAAGGAAGTAAAAGCAGGCTTTGAATGTGGTCTTGTCTTTGACGGATTTGATCAGATGCAGGAGCTTGATATCGTGGAAGCATATATCATGGTGGAAGTTCCAAGATAGTTTTTATAGGAGTTTGTGTCGTCAGGACTTCGTCGGCAGTGCCGGCACCTCACGACAGGTTAGGAAGATCATGAGAAAAAACAGCATTAAAAACACTAGAATTAATGGGGAAGTGCAAAAGGTTTTAGCAGACGTGATTCGTGGGGAGATGAAAGATCCACGAATCAGTCCGCTCACTTCCGTTGTAGCAGTAGAGGTGTCTCCTGATTTGAAAACAGCAAAGGTCTGGGTTTCAACATTGGGGGATGAAAAAGCACAGGCTGATACCGTTGCAGGATTAAAGAGCGCAGAGGGCTTTATCAGAAGTAAGCTTGCAAAAGAGCTGAATCTTAGAAATACGCCTCTTTTGACCTTTATTCTGGATCAGTCCATTGCTTATGGTGTCAATATGACCAAAAAAATTGATGAGGTTACAAAAGATTTATGATGAATCTGATTTCCATTTGTAAAAATGCACAGACAATCGGGATTAGTGGACATATCCGCCCGGATGGTGACTGCGTTGCATCAACGACTGCCCTGTGGCAGTTCCTTAAAAAGGTTTTTCCTAAGAAGAGAATTGATGTACGTATTGAAAAGCCGCAGGATATATACGACAGCTTGTATGGTGTTTCCCAGATTGTATATGATGAGGCTGATGTAATTTATGACGTCTTTTTTGTATGCGACAGCGTTCCGGACCGGATTGGAAATGCATATAAATTTTATGAAAGTGCAAAGGAAAGGTATAACATTGACCATCATATCAGCAATACAGCGGTGGGGGAGCAGTGTTACATTGTACCGGAGGCAAGCTCGGCCAGTGAACTGGTTTATGATCTGATAAAGGAAGCTGATCCAAATGGAAATTATATGGATGAAGAACTGGCAAAAACAATCTATGTTGGAATTATTCAGGATTGCGGAGTCTTTCAATATTCAAATACATCACCCAAAACGCTTCGTATTGCCGCTGATTTGATTTCCTATGGCTTTGATTTTCCAAGGTTGATTGATGAAACCTTTCATGAAAAGACCTATGTCCAGAATCAGGTGCTTGGATATGCCATAGAGAAAAGCGGAATCTGTCTGGATGGAAGATTGATTTACAGCGTTTTATCCCGGGCTGAAATGGAAAGGCTTGGAGCAGGCAGCAAGGATTTTGATGGGATTGTCAATCAGCTGCGATATACAAAGGGCGTTTATGTGGCAGCCTTTTTACATGAAAACGAAGATGGAAATTACAAGGTGAGTCTGAGAAGCAGTGGAGAAATCGATGTCTCCAGACTGGCCATGGCCTTTGGCGGAGGTGGGCATGTACGTGCGGCGGGATGTCTGCTTTCCGGAAGTAAGGAAGCAATGATTGAAAAGCTCACAAAAGAGATGAAAAAGCAGTTAGCTGGAGACAACCATGTATAATGGAATACTTATTGTAAATAAAGAAAAAGATTTTACATCCCACGATGTCGTTGCAAAGCTTCGTGGGATTTGTAAACAGAAGAAAATTGGTCACACAGGGACACTGGACCCGGATGCGACTGGTGTACTGCCGGTCTGTCTTGGAAATGCCACGAAGCTGTGTGATATTTTAACGGATAAAACCAAAGAGTATATTGCCACGCTGCGCCTGGGAATTGTGACAGACACGCTGGACATGACTGGTACCATTCTAGAGGAACGTGAGGTTTCTGTTTCTGAGGAAGAGGTGCGAAAAGAAATAGGGCACTTTCTTGGAAAATCACTTCAGGTTCCGCCCATGTACTCTGCCTTGAAGATAAATGGAAAGAAGCTGTATCAGCTGGCAAGAGAGGGAAAAACAGTGGAAAGACAGCCCCGTGAGATAGAGATTAAGGAGCTTGAAATCCTTGAGGTGCAGCTTCCACTTGTGCGTTTTCGTGTACTTTGCTCAAAAGGGACCTATATTCGTTCACTCTGTGATGACATTGGACAGAGACTGGGGTGTGGCGGTGCCATGGAAAGCTTACAGAGAACGAGAGTTGAGAATTTCTATTTGAAGGATGCGCTGACCCTTGCCCAGATAGAGGAGCTTCGAGATGAAAACCGCCTGGCAGAACAGGTGATTCCTGTGGATTCTGTTTTTTCATTTCTGGATAAGATTCATGTAAAGGAAGCATATGGTTATCTTTTGGAGAATGGAAATACCTTTCCCTGTGATCAGATTCAGGAGGATTTTATTAAGGAAGACAAAAGAAGATTCTGTATGTATCAGTATGATGGACGGTTTTTTGGAATATATGAATATTTTGCAGAGGAGGAGCGGCTGAAGCCATACAAAATGTTTATTCCAAAGGAATCAGATTAAAGATGAAGGTACAAAAAATGGAAGTAATTCAGAATACGACAAATTTTAAAATTCCATATAAGACAGCAATTGCCATTGGCAAATTTGATGGTGTACATTTGGGGCATCAGCTGCTTTTAAAAGAGCTGTTTCATGCCAAAACCAATAATTTGAAAACGGCGGTGTTTACCTTTGATCCTTCTCCTGCAGCTTTTTTTTCCGGGAAGGTGATACCTGAGCTCTCGACCAGGGAGGAAAAGAGATATTTGTTTGAAAGGCTGGGGGTTGACTATCTTGTGGAATACCCCTTTGGTGAAAAGACTGCGGCTATAAGCCCGAGAGAATATGTGAATGAGTTTTTGCTGAAAAAGATGAATGGAGCCTTGATTGTTGCAGGAGAGGATGTATCCTTTGGAGATAAGGGAGCCGGCGACAGGGCGCTGCTGGAGCAAATGGCTGACGAACAGGGCTTTTCAACCAAAATCATTCCCAAAATCACTTTTGAGGGCAGGGATATCAGCTCTACCTATGTGCGGGAAATGGTTTTAAAGGGCGATATGGAAATGGCAGAGAAGCTGCTTGGAGAGCCTTATTCACTCATGGGAAGAGTGGAGCGTGGCAATCAGCTCGGCAGAGTTCTTGGAATGCCGACCGCTAATATTTATCCAACAGCCGACAAGCTGCTTCCACCCAGGGGCGTTTACTTTGTGAGGGCAGAGTTGGATGGAAAAAACTATCCCGGTGTGATGAATATAGGAAGCAAGCCAACTGTTTCTGACAAAAATCAGATCAGTGCGGAAACCTATCTGCTCGATTTTCAACAGGATATTTACGGGAAGAACCTGAAAATTTCCATGCTGCATTATGAAAGAGCGGAACAGAGGTTTGAGAATATAGATTTATTAAAGCGGGCCATAGCACAAAATATTCAGGACGCAGAGCAATATTTTTTAAAAGATACAGGTAAATCATAAATTTATCTTGTATCTTTTTTTTTCTTCTCTTACAATGTAAATGCATGTAAATAAATGTAAAGAAAAGTAAATAAAAGTAAGGACTGGGTAAAGGAATGGATTTCTCTATTTTATTGTCTATGGCAGGTGGTCTTGGACTGTTTCTCCTTGGAATGCACATGATGAGTGACGCCATTGAGAAGGCTGCCGGAGCAAAGCTTCGTAGTATTCTGGAATTTTTTACAACTAATCGAGTGACAGGAATGATTGTCGGTGTTATTTTTACAGCTATTATCCAGTCATCCTCCGCATGTACAGTGATGGTTGTCAGCTTTGTAAACTCAGGATTAATGAATCTTTATCAGGCTGCTGGTGTAATCTTTGGTGCCAATATCGGTACGACGGTAACATCACAGCTGGTTTCCTTTAATCTTTCTGAATATGCACCTGTTTTTCTTCTGGCCGGAGCAGTTTTTGTGATGTTCTGTAAGAATCAGAAGATTGTTAAAATTGCAGAGGTTGTTCTTGGCTTTGGCGTTTTGTTTACGGGCTTAAGCAGTATGAGCTCAGCCATGAGCGGACTGCGTGAGGTACCGGCGGTTGTTGATTTGCTTCAATCTCTGAAAAGTCCGATTTTTGCAATTCTTGTTGGAACGATTCTCACAGCCGTTATTCAGAGCTCCTCTGTTACGGTCAGTATTGTTCTTTTGATGTGTAACCAGGGACTGCTGGATTTAAAAATTTGTCTTTTTATTATTTTGGGATGCAATATCGGGGCATGTGCATCTGCGATGCTTGCATCTCTGGCAGGAAAGAAAGATGCAAAACGTGCGGCAATGATTCATTTCCTCTTTAACGTGATTGGAACGATTATTGTCTATTTGATTTTCAAGCTTGCCATGCCGTTTGTACTGGAATTACTGCATGCTGTTTCCGGGGATAATCTGGGAAGATGTGTGGCGAATGCACATACCATGGTCAAAATCTTTCAGGTTATTATTCTGCTTCCTTTTGCCGGCTGGATTGTTAAGCTTACCTATCTCTTTATTCCGGGTGAGGACAAAAAGGTTAATTATCGTGAGAGCTATCAGCTGAAGTATATCGGTGATACGGTGGTATTTAACCCGGCCACGGCAGTTGTCGACGTTATGAAAGAGGTAGAGCGTATGGCAAATCTGGCAGATGAGAATCTGAATCGTGCCATGAACGGACTGATTACTCTGGACGAGGATGATATTTCTGAGGTATACGAGGTAGAAAAAAATATTAATTTCCTGAACAAATCCATTACAAATTATCTGGTTAAAATCAATCAGACAACACTTCCAATCGAAGATTTAAAAAGCCTTGGGGCCATGTTCCATGTGGTCAATGATATTGAGAGAATTGGTGATCATGCAGAGAATGTTGCTGATGCTGCAAAGAGAAGAAAAGAGCTGAATTTAAGCTTCAGCAAAGAGGCTATTCAGGAGATGGGAGAAATGATGAATATGGTTAACTCCATTATCCGTTTCTCAATCGATACCCTTCACAACCCCTCTGATGAACATCTTGAGGATATCAACCGTCTGGAGAGTGCTGTTGACGAGAAGGAGCGTATTCTTCAGCAGGCACATGTTGACCGACTGACCAAAAACGAATGTACACCGGAGGCGGGGATGCTTTTCTCGGATGTTGTTTCCGGCCTGGAACGTGTTGCAGACCATGCAACGAATATTGTTGTTTATCTAAATAAGGCAGATCAGATGTAGTTTGCCATGGAAAAAATAGGGTGTTGACGAATTTTATTGACGTGATATAATTGATTTGTAATATTTGTAACAAAAATGTAATAATTAACAGCCATAGAAACAGCAAATCAATTATTTGGAAAAGAAAAAAGGAATTATATGAAACATAAATTAGTGATTCAATTAGTATCGGCAGCATCTTTATTAATTTTAACATCCGGAACAATTTCATATGCAAGTACAACCTCATCTGCGCTGCATTTTACAGCAGGAGCAGCAACCATTATGGAAAACGGTACTGCAAATGTTGATGAAACAGCAGTCGCTTCCATCACGTCCACGCAGGAGGATGTAACGGAGGATGAGATAGAGGATACAGCTGAGGCACAGCTGACAGTGACTGCAGGAGCGGGAGTGCTTGCAGAGACAGTTCCATCTTCCCTCGAGGATTATGAGGATCAGTTTGATGATGATGAGGAAAACGGTGGCGGAGCCTACGGCTATACACACCTTGGAATTGCAAGGGTGGAGGATCATTTAAATGTGCGTGAAACCGCAGATGACAGCAGTAAGATTGTCGGTAAAATGGGCAATGATGCAGGTTGCGAAATCATCGGCATCGAAGGAAACAAGGCTCATATCGTTTCGGGCTCTGTAGATGGCTATGTATCCATGGATTATCTGATTACAGGAGCAGACGCAGTTTCCTATGCAGATACAATTGTAAAAAATCTGGCTACAGTTTCTGCTGACGGCTTGAAGGTCAGAAGTACTCCGGCTTTAGACGGTCCGGTAGTAAATCTGGTAGCCTATGGAGAGGAACTGGAAGTAGTAGAAGAATTAGACGGCTGGGTCAAGGTTTTATATGATGGTCAGGAAGTGTATGTCAATGCAGAATATGTTTCCGTTGGCAGAAATTTGAAATCAGCCTTAAATATGACGGAATTTTTATATGGAGAGGGCGTTTCAGATGTCAGAGTAGAGCTTTGTGAGTATGCAAAGCAATTCCTTGGAAATCCATATGTATGGGGTGGAATCAGTCTGACTAAGGGTGCAGACTGCTCCGGATATGTTTTAAGTATTTTTGGAAAATACGGAATTGGTCTTCCTCATTCCTCAAGAGCACAGGCCAATATGGGAACAAAGGTAACTGTTTCTGAGGCAAAACCGGGAGATCTGGTATTTTATTCCAAGGGCGGCAGAATTAATCATGTTGCCATTTACATTGGCGGTGGACAGGTTATTCATGCCAGCAGCCCAAAGACAGGTATTCGTATTACCAGTGTTTATTATCGTACACCGACAACGGTTCGCCGATTGATTCAGGATTAGAGATAAAATGGCGAAAAATAGATTTTATGGCTTGCTATCACAGAAAAAGCATGTTATAATCTATTTTGTGTGAAAATTAACCGCTACTCAGAGCTGGGATACTCCAACCCATATCTTGGTACGGCCATATGAAAAACAGGAGGTAGAAACATGATTTCTAAAGAAAAGAAAACAGCAGTGATTAAAGAGTACGCAAGAACAGAGGGTGACACTGGTTCACCAGAAGTTCAGGTAGCAGTATTAACAGCCAGAATCCAGGAGTTAACAGAGCATTTAAAACAGCATCCAAAGGATCATCATTCCAGACGTGGTATGCTTAAAATGGTAGGTCAGAGAAGAGGTTTACTTGCTTATTTAAAGAAATCTGATATTGAGAGATACCGTGCTTTAATTGAAAAACTTGGACTGAGAAAATAATGATGATAGTCATAAGAGGGCGGATTTTATCCGCCCTTTTGTGTAATCATAGGCAGAAGTTAGTTCCCGAGACCACTGATGCATAGATAAAAGAATTTATAAATGGATCAGTAGTTTCGGCTCTTCTGCCTGAATATAAAAACATATTATTAAAGGAGAAAAGCTATGTACAAAACTTACAGTATGGAGCTTGCTGGCCGTACACTTTCCGTTGATATCGGAAGAGTAGGCAAACAGGCAAACGGATGTGCATTTATGCACTACGGTGAAACAACCGTTTTATCAACAGCAACCGCATCAGAAAAACCGAGAGATGGTATCGATTTCTTCCCTTGCAGTGTCGAGTATGAAGAGAAATTATACTCTGTAGGAAAAATTCCCGGAGGCTTTAACAAACGTGAAGGTAAAGCAAGCGAGAACGCTGTTCTGACCAGCCGTGTTATTGACAGACCTATGCGTCCATTATTCCCAAAAGATTACAGAAATGATGTTACATTAAACAATCTTGTTATGAGTGTTGATCCGGAGTGCAGACCAGAAATCGTTGCCATGCTTGGAACAGCCATTGCGACCTGTATTTCTGATATTCCTTTTGATGGTCCCTGTGCCATGACACAGATTGGTATGCAGGATGGCGAATTTATTGTGAACCCAAGTCAGCTGATCTGGGATCAGGGTGATTTGAGATTAACAGTTGCTTCTACAGGAGAGAAGGTTATCATGATTGAAGCCGGTGCCAATGAAATCCCTGAAGCAAAAATGATTGAAGCAATTTATATGGCTCATGATGTTAACCAGACAATTATTGAGTTTATTAATAAAATCGTTGCAGAAGTTGGCAAACTAAAACACAGCTACGAAAGCTGTGCAATTCCTCAGGAAATGTTTGATGCAATGAAAGCAATTGTTACACCTGAAGAGATGGAGGTTGCTGTCTTTACAGATGAAAAACAGGTTAGAGAAGAAAACATTCGTAACATTACAGCAAAATTGGAAGAGGCATTTGCCGGTAAAGATGAATGGCTTGCTGTTTTAGGCGAAGCTGTTTACCAGTATCAGAAGATGATCTTAAAAGATACAAAACGTCCGGATGGCCGTGCATTAAATCAGATCAGACCACTTGCAGCAGAGGTTGATATCATTCCAAGAGTTCATGGTTCTGCCATGTTTACCCGTGGACAAACTCAGATTTGCAACATCTGTACATTAGCTCCTCTTTCTGAGGTTCAGAAGGTTAACGGCTTGGATGAGAATGTTACAACGAAGAGATATATGCATCATTACAATTTCCCATCCTA